>JAJXXN010000105.1 GCA_021781075.1 Acidobacteriota bacterium
CTTCGCCTCCATGGTCTTAGCCCCCTTCGCAGGCAATCTCATCGACCGCATCGGCAAGCGCGCCTCACTCATGGTCATCGGCTCCCTGATGTTGATTCCCGCCCACCTCATCATGGGCATCACCCACTGGAACCCCATCCCCAGCATGGTCGTCCTCGGCGCCGCCTTCGTCCTCGTGCCCGCCGCCATGTGGCCCTCCGTCCCCCTCGTCGTCGAGGAGAAACGCGTCGGAACCGCCTTCGGCCTCATGACCGCAATCCAGAACCTCGGCCTCGGGCTCTTCCCATTCGTCAATGGCGCCCTCCGCGACGCCACCGGGAGCTACACCGCAACCCAGGTCATGTTCGCCTCGCTCGGGCTCTGCGGCCTCGTCTTCGCCTTCCTGCTGCTGCGCTCTGACAAGCGCCACGGCGGGCACCTCGAACAGGGAAAAGCCGCGTGACATGCAGCCGCCTCATTCTGTGCAATAAATGAGTTTGTCATTCCAAGCGCAAAAAACCACGCGGGCGCGTGGCTTTCCAGTCGAAGAATCCGCGGTTCTATTTCGTCATCAGCGTTTCTCCCGCTCCACTGGCCCATACGCACCGGGATTCTCCGCGCTCCGCGGATCCACCGCGAAATCCCAAACCGTCGCGCTCATCCCCGCCCCGTCCGGCAACATCTCCACCAGCGCGTACTCCCCACTCATCAGTTTCTCCTTCGGCGTCAGCTTCAGCCACAATTTCCCGGCAAGCACCTCGGCCTTCAACTCAATCGTATCCGCATTCTCGCTCATCTTCCCGTTCAGCCCCTGGTGCAGTGCCGCCACAATCCGCACCGTCTTCCGCTCGTCCACGCGCACAACGTAAAATCCCGACTCCAGCGACCGCGCACCGTGCTTGCGGCCCGGCGATTCTCCCGCGCTGCCCGTCTTCACCACCAAGGCGTGGGAAATCACATTCTCCGCGTCGTCGCGCGAATCCAGCGAAAGATAAAAGACCGGGTCGTTCACATGCAGGTGGACCTTCGCGTGCGTCCCATCCAGCTCGATGTGCGCGCTCGCCCCCGCCAGCGGGTTGATGACCTCAATCCCCTTGTGCTCCTTCACATTCACATCCGCCTCATGCGCCGGAACCTCCACCAGTTGCGGCTGCCCCTGGTAATTGTCCAGCGCAAATACCCCATCCTCGTCCGGCAAACCCAGCCCCGGGACTATCTCCGGCCTGCGCGCCATTGCCGCCGCCCGCGACGCCGCCTCTTCTCGGTCCAGCGACGCCGCCTCCCTCATCCCCGGCGACTCTGTCTCCGCCGCGCTCGCGTGCTCTCGCTCCCACTTGTGCGTCGCATCCCAATCCACCAGCTCCGCCGGCAGCTCCTCCGTCTCGCCGCCCCGCTCCGTGCTCGTATACCGCACCCGGTCCCCCACCACTTCATAACTGCGGCAAGGCTGGTAGCTGCCATCCTTCAAAATCAACCGGTGAATGCCCCCATTGACCGGCTGCAGCGGCAGGGGCTTCTGCCCCGAGCCCGCAGACCCCATCTCCTGCGCGCCCAGCGCGCAAAACAAACCCACCAGCAAGAATACTGCCCAAACAAGACGGACTTTGAATCGCACCTTCATCCCCCGCAGTGTAGTCCATTCCATCGCCACCAGTCCCTTTCTCGCGCATCTATCCGTCCTGCCCCCCACATGCCCTGGGCCCTCACGTATTGCAACTCCAGCCTCGTTTTTTTCGTCTACACAATATATCCTCATAAGAGGAGCTCGACCCCCGAAACAATGAACTGGCTCAGGCACAATTTGGCTGCCAAGCGTGCCCATTTTGCACGCCTCGCCCTGCTGTGGCTCTGCCTGCTGCTCATTGCCATTTTCTCCGTCGTCCAGGTCGCGCACTACCACAAAAACCCCGCCCATGCCGATAACTGCGCCATCTGCTTGGTTTTGCAGCATTCCGCCCCCATGGCTGCCGCGGCTCTCGCGCTGCTTCTTTTTGTCGCCGTGGCCCGGGTCGCGCCCGCATTGCCTCAGCCTGCCCGGCTCTGCCACTCCCTCGGCACAAACTTCATTCGTCCCCCTCCAATCGGCTGATCCGCCCTTCCGCGTTGCGATGCAAGCCATCCCCATGCGGCTCATTCGCAATGCCAACGGATCACTCTGCCGCGTTTTCGCGGCTGCTTGCCATTATTGCCAGCCAAGCTGGAGGTTTACTGGATGAAGTTTCCTTTACTTTGTATTCTCGCCGCGGCCTTTGCCTGCACCGCCGCCGCTCAAAGCGGCAACACAGGTTCCATTCACGGTACCGTTGCCGACCCCACAGGCGCCGTCATACCCAACGCCTCCGTCTCCCTGCTCAACAATGCCAGCGGTCTCCATCGCTCCACCACCACCGACGCCACTGGCAAATTCGCCTTCGAGAACATTCCCTTCGGCGCTTACAAGGCCACATTCAACGCCACCGGCTTCAAATCCCAATCCCAAATCGTTGAACTCCACTCCGCCATCGGCTCCTCCCTCAGCATTGCGCTCAACATCGGCGCTGAAACTGAAACCGTCGAGGTCGAAGCCTCAGGCCCTGAAATTGACACCGACTCCACCTTCCACACCGACGTTGACCGCGACCTCTTCATCAAGGTCCCCCTCGAAAGTGAATCCTCGGGGCTGAGCTCCCTCGTCACCCTCACCACCCCCGGAGTCTCCGCCGACTCCAACGGCCTTTTCCACGGCCTCGGCGACCACGCATCCAACTCTTTCTCCGTTGACGGCCAAACCATCACAGACCAGCAATCCAAGGTCTTCTCAAACCAACTGCCCGACCAGGCCGTGCAATCCATTCAGGTCATCAGTGGCGCGCCTCCCGCCGAGTACGGCGGAAAAACCAGCCTCGTCATCGTCGCCACCACTCGCTCCGGACAGGGCATTACCACCCCCACCGGCAGCCTGTACAGCTCCTATGGCGCCTTCGGCTCCGCCGCCGCTGGCTTCGACCTCTCCTATGGCGGCAAAGCCTGGGGAAACTTCATCGAGTCGGACGCGCTAAACTCCGGGCGCTTCCTCGACCCGCCCGAGTTCGCCGTCTTCCATGACAAAGGCAACGAGGAAAACTTCTTCGACCGCGCCGACTGGCAATGGAACTCGGCCAACTCCATCCACACCGATTTCAACTACTCCCGCTCCTGGTTCCAAACCCCAAACTCCTACGACGCCACCAACGTCCAAAACATCCTCAGCGGCGGCGCATCCCCCGCGCCCCTCTTTGGCAACGTCGGCAATGCCGACCAGCGCTCCCAGATTCAAACCTTCAACTTCGCACCCGTCTACACGCGCATCCTCAGCAACAACGCCGTCTGGAACCTCGGCGGCTTCCTCCGCCACGACGATTATCACTACTATCCAAGCGCCAACCCCCTCGCCGACCTCGGCCCCGCAAACCTCCAAACCTCCTCCATCAGCCAGCAGCGCACACTTGCCAACACCGGCATCCACTCCGACCTCGACTACTCACGCGGCATCCACACCGCCAAATTCGGCGCACAGTACGACCAAACATTCCTCGACGAAAACGACTCCCTCGGCATCGTCAGCCCCTACTACAACGCCCCCTGCCTGGACGCCACGGGCAATCCCGCAGCCGGCTACTCGAACCCCGCCCAATGCGCATTTCCGAATCCCAACTATCTCGCGGTGCTTGCCCCCTATGACCTCACCCGCGGCGGTTCCCTCTACACCTTTGCCGGCCACACCGATGTCAAGGAACTCGCCCTCTACGCCGAGGACCAAATCAAGCTCGGAAACTGGAACTTCAACCTCGGCCTCCGCGAAGACAAATACAACGGCCTCGCCACCGCCTCGCAACTCCAGCCGCGCGTCGGCCTCGCTTACAACATCACCCGCTCCGGCACCGTGCTGCGCATCTCTTACGCCCGCACCCTTGAAACCCCGTTCAACGAAAATCTCATCCTCTCCAGCCGCGGGTGCGCCGACCCCATCCTCGCCCCCCTGCTCAACTGCAGCTCCGGCGTCAGTTCCACGCTCGCCCCCGGTTATAAAAACGAGTTCCACGCCGGATTCCAGCAGGGCATCGGCCAGCATGTGATTTTGAGCGGCGAGTACATCTGGAAGTACACCCACAACGCATTCGACTTCAGCGTCCTCGGCAACACCCCCATCACCTTCCCCATCGATTGGCACAACTCCAAAATCCCCGGCTATATGCTCCACCTCGACGTGCCCAGCTACCACAACTTCAGCGCATACACCGTCCTGTCCTCCGTCGCCGCCCGCTTCTTCCCCCCGCAGGTCGCCGGCGCCGGCGCCACCGTCGGCCACACCGGCCTCCCCTTCCGCATCGACCACGACGAAAAAATCAACCAGACCACCCACTTCCAATACACCCTCACCCGAGGCAAGTTCACCAACGGCCTTTGGGGAGGATTCAACTGGCGCTTCGACTCCGGCCAGGTCGCCGGACAGGCCCCCTGCTACAACCCCCTCTCCAACGACCCCAACTCCGCCTGCGCCGCCTCCTCCATCCTCCTCGGCGGCCAGCCAGCCATTCTGCTCAGCTCTCTGACCGCTGACGAAGAATTCCAGGCCGGCCTCACCTGCAACGGCCAGCGCGCCACCCCCGGAAACCCACTCCCTGCACAGTGCCTGGCCAGCCAGTTCGGCTCCACGAGGCGCACCAGGCGCGTGCCGCCCTCGCGGGGGCCCACGACGATGCGGCGGGCGGCGGGCTCGATGCGGGTCACCACGCGATCGGGCACGCCGAGACGCTTCGCTTGGCCCACCGTATAGCGCGCGATGCCCTGGTGCGTGCCGAGTACGCCACCCGCCTCGTCCACGATCTCGCCCGGCGCCAGCGCCTCCGGGCGCAACCGGCCCACGATCTCGGCATGGTCGCCGGTGGGGACGAAGCAGATATCCTGGCTGT
>JAJXXN010000023.1 GCA_021781075.1 Acidobacteriota bacterium
AGAGCCTTGGCTACCGCGGCGGCAAGGCACTCATCCCAGTTTTTGAAAATCATTGGAAGCCAGGCGCGCTTGCCATGCATCACAATCTCTTCCAGCGCGAACTCCGACTCGGCCCAGGTGTATTGCTTTGCCAGCGGCCCAAGCTTCGGTTCAAGAATCATTGGCCAGAGCGCCGCCTGTGTTTGCGTCACAACCGAGGCCGCGGCGGAGTCCACAGTCAACCGCCCGTCCCAGTTGCGCATCAGGTCCGCGGCCTGTTTCATTTGCGCGGTTGAGTTCTTGGCGTGGTCAACGGCGTAGGCAAAGCGATGGGCCATCTCCTGATCGACTTCGCTGTAAAGATCATCCTGCACGGCGAGCATATCCGCGGCGGTCAGATGGTCGCGCCCGTCCAGCAAGCTGTAGATTCGCTCCACGCGATACGGGCTCACAAACTCCGCGCTGAGCGTGTAGCGCGACTTCGGCGTGGTCACGCGCGCGTTGGCGGTGGCCAAAAATCCAGACGGAGGGTCCACCGCATGAGGCATGTCGTCAAAGGGAATGTATGTCTTCGCATCCTTCACAGGAAGGAATACACCCCACTCATAACGTAAATCCAAATGATCATGGAAAATTGGATGATTGAATGTAGCCTTTCCACCCCACCGTATCGGCACCTTGCCCACCGCGTGGTATGCGATGTGGCCTTGATCGTCGGAGTAGACCACATTCTGCGTGGGCCAGCACCAGGCGGAGAGCGCCGAGGAGAACTCCGCCCAGTTGGCGGCCTTGTTCAGGTCATGGATGGGCAGCGCGTGCAGCGATTCATCGTAGAGCGTCCACTTGAGCGCGAGAGGCCGTGTGCCCTTGGGCAGCACGGGGTTGAGCAAAGGCCCGTGCTCGGTGGATTCCACGCGCAACTTGACAGCCGGCGCGCCGCGCACCGGGATCACCTCATCATCAACCGTCAGCGTGTGCCACACCCCGTCAATGCCCTCGTAATTACCCTTGCCATCGAGCTTTTCCGTGTAGAGGTCCTGCACGTCGGCATAGAGCGCGGTGAATCCCCAAGCCACGTGCTCGTTGTGCCCGGCGATGACGTAGGGAAATCCGGGCAGGGAGACTCCCGTCGCATGATAATCGCCCGCCTGCAAATCATCCATGTACCAGATGGAGGGCAGAGTGAGGCCGAGATGCATGTCGTTGGCGAGCAGCGGTTTTCCGCTTGCGGTGTGCGCGCCGCCGACCACCCAGTTGTTCGAGCCTTGTCCGCACGCTTCACAGTCCGCAAGGCCGAGGTTTTGGATGAAATTCAAATCACCGGCGCTCAATCCTGTGGCTGCAATCTGCATTGCCCCGGTGGTGTTGATGGAGGATTGAATCTCATCGTCGCCGTCGTCGCTTTCCCCGGTGGCGGGCGCGGGGTGGTCCCTGGTCATGTCCACACGCTCGCCAGTGGGCGCATGGTCGCGCCAGGTTGCTTCGGGATAAAGGTCGGCTTCAAGTTGCGGGTCGTCGAGCTTTTGGGCGATTGCCTCGCGGTTCAATTTGGTTTGCCAGTGGGTATCGAGGTCCTCGGCCAGCATCATGCCGACGAGCAGGCAATCCCCGCCAGTCCATGGTTCTGGCTGGTAGTGCAGGATGGTGAACTCCGGCGGCAGGCTATTGGGGTTGGCGGTAATGAAGGCATTGACGCCTCGCGCATAGGCTTCCATGCGCGCGCGTTCCCCGGCGGGCAACTGCGCGTAGATGCGGGCGGCGCTTGGCCCAATCCGCAGCACACGCTGCATTTTGTCGTGATCGAGCAAGGCCGGCCCCAGAATCTCCGCCAACTCGCCGCTGGCGTTGCGACGGAAAATGTCCATCTGCCATAGCCGGTCCGAGGCGGTGACGTAGCCCTGCGCGAAGAAGAGGTCCTGCTCGCTTTGCGCGCTGATGTGCGGGACGCCATGCGCGTCGCGCCGCACTGTGACGGGCGCGGCCAGGCCAGCCGCGTGCAGTTCGCCATCCAACTGCGGCAGAGCAGCGCGGGCAACAGAACGCAGATAGAGCAAAGCGGCAGCGCCGCCGAGCAGGAGGATTGCAGCCAGTGTCAGCGCCGCGGCGGCAATCCACCTCAGCGCGCAGCGCAACCAGTTTCTTTCAACATTCCGAGCAGGATCCGCCATCCACTACAGGATACAGAGTGCAGCCACGGGCAAAAAATCTTGCGGTTTATGCCGCCGGGGCTGTGCCCGACGCGGGTTGCTGGCCCTTGTAAATCCAGTTCAACAGCAGCAGGAGCACAATGAGCAGCGGAATAATCAGGATGCTGCCTTCGGGGCCATCGGCGCCGCCGCTGAGGATTGCATTGCCGACGGGGTTGACCGAAAGAAAATGCCCCGCCGCGGGATTGCCGCTGTCGGCCGCGCCATAAAAATAGGTGAGGCCCCAATCCCACGCCGCGTGAAAACCGATAGCCCACCAGACCGAGCCGGTGAGGTAAACGCTGACGCAGAAGATGTAGCCGATGGCGCCGGCTGAAAAGATGCCAATCCAGTTCTCGCCGCCATTGCCGGTGTGCACCATGCCAAAAAGCGTGGAACCAATCCATGCCGCGTACCAGAAACCCGGCGAGGCGCTTTTGCGCAGATGGAGCATGATTGAGGGAACGAAACCCAATCCAAAGAGCAGGTAAACGCCAATCATTGGATCGCCAAAGGCCCACTGGTGAAGGGCATTGCCGACAGCGGCCATGCTGTGCATCTTCACCAGGGTGGTCAGCGAAATGATGGTGGCGAAGAGCAGATAAAAAATCACAAAGGCGAGAATGGCCGTGAAAAAGTTGAGGGCGCGGGTGAAGACAAACTGCAGGAAGCAGCGGAACATGCCCTCCTCATTGAAGCCGACGAGGATGAACCCAATTCCCCAGAGCGCGGCGTATTTGAATATCTCCATGCCGGAGAGCGCGACGGGGCCAAAGTGGAGAAAGCCGCCTGCGTAGAGGATGCCGATCATCGACGAGACCGCGGCAAAGCCTGAGAGCAAACCGAAGAGGAAACGGCGCACCCGCGAAGGGCCGGCCAGGTTGTAGGCGTCGAAGCGATGGCGGTTGATTTTGGCAAGGATCCACGCCGAGGCCGCAATGGGAAGCACTGACGTCAGCAGCCCAAAAATCATGCTGACCGGGGTGAAGCTGCGCTCCTTGCCGACGAGATGGAGCGCGGAAAAAAGCGCGCCGAGGGCAAAGGCGAAGATCGCGCTGAACACGAGGAAGAGGAAGATGGTCCATCCTGCGCGCAATCCATTCGGGCCCAGAAAAACCTGGGTAAGGAATTTCATCATCCCGCCGTGCTCAGGACGGGGTCCCGTCGAGGGGTTTTCCTCGTTGGGCAAGGGAGTAGCCTGGCTCTGGTTTTCCATCTGCAACCTCCGGGTAATATGTGGTCAATTTCCGCTGCAAGGATTGTATTCGAGTGTGTGCTTGTTTGTATGCGCAATTTATCGGAGGCTGTCACCATTTCAATTCAATACTTGACACAGGCAGCCAAAACCCTGATTCTTGTTTATTCCGGCATTTTTCAAGAGTGGGGTTCTTTTCCTTGCGGCTTCGGGTTCTCTATCACGACAAATGTTTTGACGGCGCCTGCTCGGCCTCGCTCTTTACGCGTTTTCACCGCGAGAGGATTGCCATGCCCGCGGGCATGCAGGCCACTTACGAGTACCACGGCCTCGTTCATCGCGCCGGGGCGCTCTTTGCGGAGGGTGATTTTTCGGGTGATGAGAACGCAATTGTGGATTTCAAATACTCCGCATCCCCGCGCCTGACCTGGTGGTTTGATCATCATCAGTCGGCGTTCCTGAGCGCCGAGGACCGCGCGCACTTCGAGGCCTCACAAGAGGCGCCGGCCGGCGGGCAGCGCAAATTTTTCGACCCCGCTTACACCTCTTGCACCAGCTTCATCGCGCACATTGCGCAGAGCCGGTTTGGGTTCAATACCGCGCCGGTTGCGGAACTCATCCACTGGGCCGACATTGTGGACGGCGCGAAATACGAGAGCCCGGAGTCGGCAGTTGAAATGGCCGCGCCGGCGATGAAGCTCACGCTGATTATTGAGGCCACGCAGGACCCGGAGTTTATTCCGCGCCTCATCCCGCTGCTGACGGAGATGCCGCTGGGCGAGGTGCTGGGGCAGGGGTTTGTTGCGCCACTGCTGCCGCCGCTGCTTGAGCGCCACGATCATGCGGTTGGATTGATTCGCTCGCGCAGCGAGGAGCGGGACGGCACCATCTTTTTTGACATCACCGACCACCCGATGGAGGGCTTCAACAAATTCATCCCCTACTATCTGCATCCGCAGGCGGTGTACTCGATTGGCCTTTCAAAGTCCAGCTTCCGCACCAAGGTAGCCGTCGGCACCAACCCCTGGACGCGCGTTCCCGCCGCCAATCTTGTCAACCTTGCGCAAATCTGCGAACGCTACGGCGGCGGCGGACACGCGCGCGTCGGCGCCATCAGCTTTCCGCCCGACCGGGAAGAGGCCGCGCGCAAGGCGGCCATGGAGATTGTTGCCGAGTTGCGCGCAAAGAACCCCGCTGCACGCAGTTAGACCCCTGCATACCACGCGTAGCCAAATTCCGGCTCGGGTGACCCCAATCCATTCTCAATTTTTTTCAAATCGTCCGTGAGATGGATGCGAGAGATGAACTTGAGGCTTTTGTAGCCGAGTTGCCGCGGTACACGCAATCTCAACGGCCCGCCAAAGGCGACCGGCAACTTGCCGCCGTTCATTTCCCAGGCAAGCAATGTCTGCGAGTGCATTGCCTCGTCCATGTCAATGCTGTCCCACCAACCCTTCTCCGTGGAAAAATAAACCGCGTAACGGGCCTCCGGTTTGACGGCGACAGCATGCAACACAGCAGCCAGCGGCGTG
>JAJXXN010000304.1 GCA_021781075.1 Acidobacteriota bacterium
CCGCACCTTTTCACCCTTGCCCCGGCACCGTCTCGTCCCCGCTTGCGCGGTGAGTATGGGGATAAAACCGGGGCGGTTTGTTTTCTGTGGCACTGGCCGTCGATGGGCCTTGAAGCCCACCTCCCAGGCGTTACCTGGCACACTGCCCTGCGGAGTTCGGACTTTCCTCCCCCGATTCGTCTTGCGACTCATCGGCAGCGACCGCCCAGTCCTCCTGCTGGTATTAGTTTAGCGCAGTTTTGATTTTGTGCCGATGGGAACCATGACCGTGCAATCATCGTAATCAACCACAGGGGAGAGCCTTGCGATGACAACGATGCTTGAACAAAGCGGCATTGGGGCGCGGGTCAAAAACCACGAGTTACTGCCCACCTTTGCCGTGATGGCGGCGATCACGCTGCTGCACATCTCGACCAACGGCCGTTATGGCTTCCACCGCGACGAGTGGCAGTTCCTGAGCGACGCGCGGCACCTCGACTGGGGATTCGTTGCCTATCCGCCCTTCACCGCCTTCATGCAGCGGATTGCGCTTGAGCTCTTCGGCTTGAACATGAACCTGCTGCGGTTGTTCTCCGTAGCCGCGCAGGCGTTGGTGATTTTGTTCACCGGCAAAATGGCGCGTGAGTTTGGCGGCGGGCGATGGGCGCAGTTTGTCGCGGCGCTGAGCATTTCAATTGCGCCCTATGAACTTTTTGAGGGGACGGAATTTCAATACGGCACCTATGACCTGCTGTGGTGGGTTCTGGTTTGCTATTTCACCGTGCGGCTGATTAAAACAGAGAACCCGCGCTGGTGGCTGGCGATTGGCGCGGCGGCGGGGCTCGGATTGATGACCAAGTTCACAATCGCATTGCTGCTCCTTGGCCTCCTGCTTGGCAGCCTGTTTGTTCCGAATCGCAAATTGTTCTGGAACCGCTGGAGCGCGGCGGGAGTGGCGCTGGCGTTATTGATTTTTCTGCCGGAACTGGCCTGGCTGGCGCGGCACGACTGGGTAACCTTCCACTTTTTGCGCCACATCCACGAGCGCGATGTGCGCAATGGCCGGGCGGATGGTTTTTTAACACGCCAACTTTATGTCAACACCATCCCATTCGCCGCACCGCTGTGGATTGCCGGGCTGGTGTTTGCGCTGCGTAATGCGCGCTGGCGGGTGCTGGCTCCTATGTATCTTGTGCCGCTGGTTGTGATGTGGGCGATGAAAGGGCGCGATTATTACATTGCACCGGCCTATCCCGCATTGATTGCGCTGGGCAGCGGAATTTGCGTGGAGTGGGTGCGAGGGCTGAAGCCGGTTTGGCGGCGGGTGACGGCAGGAGTTTTCTGGGCTGGCGTTGTGGCCTCCGCGCTTTTATTTTGCGCTGTGCTGATTCCGATTTTCAGCCAAGGGCCGGTTGAAAAATTCGCGCTTAATATTAACGGCGAGCTGCGTGAGGAGTTCGGCTGGAACGAGTTGGCGCAATCGGTCGCGTCCATTTATGGCAGCCTGCCGGTTGAAGAACGCGCGAAGACAGGAATACTTGTTGGCAACTATGGCGAGGCCGGGTCGCTGGAGCTTCTTGGCCCCGGGTATCAATTGCCGGTGCCGATCAGCATGACCAATTCGGCCTGGTTGTGGAGCTATCCGCAGACGCCGCCGGCGCGATTGATTGTGGTGGGCTTTGACCGCGATGATGTGGAGGAGCTTTTTATCGGCTGCATGCTCGCCGGCCACAACGGCAACCACGAGGGAGTGGAGAACGAAGAGAGCAGGAACCACCCGGATATTTTTCTTTGCGGCGCACCGAGGGAGCCATGGCCGGTGTTCTGGAAGAAGAACCAGCGGTTTGGATGAAGCACGGGCGCCAGGCAAAATATTGACTGTGATTTAACCGGCTTTCAACCACCCGCAATGCGGCAGCAGTAGACTTTTTGATGAAGGAGTATTTCATCATGCAAATGTCCGGCAACACAATTTTGATAACCGGCGGCGGCACGGGAATTGGCCGCGGGTTGGCCGGGGAACTGCTCCGGCTTGGCAACGAGGTGATCATCGCCGGCCGGCGTCGCGAAACGCTGGAGGAGACCGTGGCCGCCAACCCCGGCATGAAGGCGATTGTACTCGACATTGAAAAAGGCGACGGCATCCGCGAGTTTGCGGCAAGGGTGACCACGAGCATGCCGCGGTTGAACGTGCTCATCAACAATGCCGGCATCATGCGCGTGGAGCGGCTGGGCACGCAGCAGGAGGACCTTGCCGACATGGAAGCGACCATCCGGACGAACCTGCTGGGGCCGATCCGGTTGACCGCGGCGTTGCTGCCCCATCTGCTCAAGCAGCAGGCAGCGGCGATTGTGAATGTGACATCGGGCCTGGCGTTTGTCCCGCTGGCGATGACGCCTACCTATTGCGCAACCAAGGCCGCGCTGCACTCGTACACCGAGAGCCTGCGCTACCAGATGCGCAACACCCCGGTTGAAGTCCTTGAGCTGGCGCCGCCCTATGTGCAAACCGAGTTGCTGAACGGCAAGGACGATCCACGTGCGATGCCGCTGGTGGATTTCATCGCCGAAGTGATGGAGATTTTGCAGCAGCAGCCGACACCGAAGGAGATTCTTGTAAAAGGCGTCATGGAACGGCGGAATTTGACTGCGCTCGACAGGTACGAGAAGGTCTTTGAGGGCATGAACGCGGCGATGAACATTGACACGCTTTGATGCGAAGCAGCGGGAAGCAGCCAGGACGGCGGCCAGGGATGGCCGCCGTCCTGGTTTTATCTGGATGTGGTCAGAGATAGTACCGCACCATCTTTTCCCAGGTGGGCCAGTCATGCGCGTTGTACGCGTCCCAGATGTAAAGCTGGTGCGGGATTGCCTTTTCACCCAACAGCCGGCTGAGGTTCTGGTTTTGGGCAAGGCATTGGTCGTCCCAACCAGTGGCAAGGACGATGGTCTGGCGGCGCATGCGTTCGAGAATGTTGTGGTCCGAGAGATTGGGAATGTATTGCGTGGGCTGGTGGAAATAAACGTCCTGGTCGTGATAGCCGTTTAAAAAATCACCCATGTCGAATGCGCCGGACAAGGAGAGCAGGCCGCTGAACTGCCATGGATGGCGAAGGGCAATGTTGGCGGCGTGGAATCCACCGAAGCTGCAACCGGCGGCAACGAGGCCGGTGTGCTGGTTTTTCATGCGGACCAGCGGCAGCACCTCGTTCATGACATACTCCTCAAACTGGCAGTGGCGCGCGATGCGCCAGCGGGGCGGGACTTTTTTGTTGTACCAGCTTTCGTAATCGATGGCGTCGACGCAGAAGAGTTGCAGATTGCCGGGCTCGATGCGATGTGCGAGTGCGGCGACCATGCTGCGGTCCTCAAACTCGTGAAAACTGCCGCCGGATGTGGGGAAGACGATGACGGGCAGCCCGGCGTGGCCGAAGACAAGCAACTCCATCTCCCGGCCCAAACGGCTGGAATACCATTTGTGATACTCGCGATTCATTGGTGTAGTGCGACCTCAGCGGGTGGATTCTAGTAACTCTATCATTCGCGCGCTGCGTGCGTCGCGTTAAGCGCCCAGGCTGCGCTTGCGATAAACAACGGTGAGCTCGCGGCGCCAGTGCTCACCGACGGCGATGAGTTCCCACTCAATGAGCGGGTTGAGGTAGCGCAGGACGGTTTCATTTTCCGGGTGGATGCGCAATGCCGGTGCGGCGAGAATCATGCGCGGCTCAGCGGTGGAGACGGGCGCGCCCTCGAAGTAGCCCATGCGCTCGAAGGCTGAAACCGGGCCAGTTCCCACGCGGTGCGCGTCCTCTCCGCGGTCGGCATTGAGCGCGCGGACGCGGATCCAATAGTCGAGCGCCTGAAGGGGAAGATGGAGGTCTTCGTTGGCCTTGAGTTCAAGGATGGCGAGGCGGCCAGAGCGGTCGATGGTGAGCAGGTCCAACATGCCGCGGTCGCCGGAGGAGAGCGAAGGTACCTGTGCGTAGAGCATTTCAACGCGCAGTTGGGGCAGGATGAATTCAAGTTGCGCGCGAAAGTTTGCCTCGAGCCATTTTTCCGGGCTCATGCGGAAGAGCGGATCGGTGAGGAGTCCATCGGCGTGGCGTGAGCGGAAGAGCTGCTGAAAGAGGCGTTCCGCAAGCGGCGCGGTTGCGTCGGTGAGCGGCGTCTCCTCTGCGCCGGCGCCGAAGCTGGCCTCATCAACGCGCGTGAAGGCGCCGTCGGCGAGCCCGTGGCGGACGCGGGCGAACTGAAGTCCGTGCAGGAAGAGGCCGACCTCGGTAGCGGAGAGCGCGCAAACCTCAACGCGGTTGCGCGCACCGGCGGGGATGAGCGCGGTGAGCCGGGCGAGCCCCTCGCCGCAACGCTCGATTGCGGCCTGCGGGTTGAAGGCGTGGACGAGCCGCGAGTCAACGTTGCCGAGGTCGTTAAAGTCGATGGGGCGCAACTCCTCGGCACGCTCATCGAGCGCATAAAGTTCAAAACGCGCGGCCTGATGGTTGAGCCATGCCATGCGCTCGGCAGTTGTGCGCCACATGCCCTCGGGGACGATGACCTTGAGCGCGCCGTAGTGGCGGCGGGAGGAGGCTCGGTTGCGGGAATAATCCAACCAGAGAATGCCAAGGGTGAGAATGGCGTCGATGATGGCGGCGGACTCCGCGTCATTGACGGCAATGACGGCCTCGGCGGCAGTGCCGCGGACGAGATGGCCGCGCGCGTAGGCCGGCCCGAAGCTGTGCTCGAGGTCCATGGCGGAGCGCAGGCCCTCGACGGTGAAACCCGGGAAGGCGCGGTTGAGGACTCGGTCCAGGCGCTTTAAATATTGACGGCGCGACTGGTCGCGGGCCGTGGGCGTGCGGCGCTCGCTTGACGGGACAAGTTCGAGCGCGATGGGCCTGGCGGCGCCA
>JAJXXN010000057.1 GCA_021781075.1 Acidobacteriota bacterium
CCTTGCTGGCGCAGTAGGCCGGCGTCGGTGCAAGGCAGTTATGTTGAAGCTGAGGTCGGTTGATGGTGAAAGGGGGCCGCGGATGTGGAGTATGAACCGTGGGGCCTGTTTTTTGGGTGTCTCACTGGCTTTGAGCGCACACTGCGCGGCGCAGTCCGCGCCAGCGGCGCGTCTTCTGCGGGTGATTCCAGATCCGGGGGCGCACTCTGTCTGGCTGCTTAAAGCCGATCCACTTCATCCGGCCGGGCCCGGCAGGCTGACAGAAGTCAGAGCTCCGGCCATGAGCAGTGATTTACAGGGATCCGGCGTCGGCAACCCGGCTCTGCCCAATCCCGCTCTGTCGCTGGTCCGCACCGGCGACCACATCCTCATCGAGCAGCATACGCCCCAAGTTGATTCCTGGCTGAGTGGGGTGGCCCTTGAGCCTGCCGCCCTGAACACAACTTTTCGCCTGCGGCTTGCCGGTGGGCAGGTATTGCGGGCCGTTGCCATCCATGCAGGCAAGGCCCGCCTCGCTCCGCTATCAAGCACAATGGAGAGAAGGAGTGAATGGCCATGAATTCCTTGCCCTCATTCCGCAGCCATTTGACTATGGCACTCCTGGCGGTATTGCTGCTCCCAGCTGCGCGGCTTGACGCCAAAAAAAAAGGCATCCCTGCTCAAGTCAAGCAGCAGCCGCCTGAGACCGCACTGCAACTATATATTCAGCGTGTACGCAGCCAGCAGGAGGGCGAAGTGCATACACCGGGCTCTATCTGGGTCGATGATGGCCGGCTTGTCCGCCTGGGAACCGATGCCAAAGCTTACCGGCTGCATGATGTTGTGATGATTGTGGTCACCGAAAGCCTGGCCGCTTCGACCGACGGCCAGGTGAAGAACTCCCGCGCCTCGAATGCCAGTTCCAATGTCACCGCGCTGTTTGGCGCGCTCAAGGCCGCCAATAATCTGCAGAACCTGCTCGGCCAGACCTCGGCATCCGGCTTGACTGCGCAAGGGCAAAGCACCACCAATTCCAGCCTGGCGACAACCTTCGGTGCCGAGGTTGTGGATGTTCTGCCAAACGGGATGCTGGTGGTACAGGCGACCCGGCAACTGACCTTCTCACAACAGACGCAACTGATCAAATTGCGCGGCCTGGTGCGCCCGGAGGATGTCAGCGCGCAGAACCAGGTCCTTTCGACGGCCATGACCGATCTCGAACTCGAGGTTACAGGCAAGGGCATCATCAACGACACAACCTACCGCCAGAATCCGGTGGTCCGTTTACTTGAAAAATTGCTGGTCTTCTAATTTGTTCCGCGGGGGATGGTCTTGAAGAAACGATTGCATTTGCTGGCGGCTCTGATGATGGGAGCCTGGGTACTTGCCTCCATCCAATTTGCCAAAGCCGAGAAGCCGCAGACACAGCTGGCGCGCGTCAAGGACATCACCAGCGTCGAGGGGATTCGAGACAATCAACTGATTGGTTTCGGCATTGTGGTTGGCCTGCGCGGCACCGGCGACAGCCTGATGACCGTCTTTCCGCAACAGACCCTGCTCTCCACGCTCGAGCGCATGGGGATCACGGTTCCTCAAACCGGTCAAATATCCGCCGCCAACATGCAGGTCAAAAACATGGCCGCGGTCTTTGTGGTTGCCACGCTGCCGCCTTTCAGCCACCCTGGCGCCAAGCTCGATATCACCGTCTCCTCATCCGGCGACGCCCGCTCGCTTGAGGGCGGGATTCTTTTGATGACGCCGTTGTATGGCCCCGATGGCCGAATCTACGCCGAAGCCCAGGGCGCCCTGGTTCTTGGCGGCTTCGCCATTACCGTCAGCGGCAACACCCGCCAGATGAACCATCCCACCACGGCGCGCATCCCGGGCGGGGCGCTGGTCGAGCGCGAGGTTGGCATTGATTTGACCCAGTTGAAGACTGTACGCATCCTATTGAATGATGCCGATTTCCATACGGCAGAGCAGATGGCATTGGCCATCAACCGGGAATTTGAAACCTCGCGAGCCCATGTCATCGACAGCCGGCTGATCGAAGTTGCAATCAATACAGGGGAAGACCGCGCCGCGCTCCTCGACCGTATTGAAGAGGTGCAGGTAGAGGTTTATCCACGCGCGCGCGTCGTCGTCAATGAGCGCACCGGGACTGTCGTCATCGGCGGCAATGTCCGGCTGCAGCCGGTCTCCATTCTGCACGGCGGGCTATCCATCAATGTCATCTCCGTTCCAAAGGTCTCGCAGCCCGGGCCGTTTTCAAGCGGAACCACCCAGGTTGTCCGCGAAACCACTGTGCAGGCCACGGACAAACCCGTCAACCGCATTGAACTCAAGGAGGGCGCCACTGTCGAGGACCTCGTCAATGAGTTGCAGCTCATTGGCGCCTCAGCCCACGATGTCATCTCCATCCTCCAGGCTATGAAAGCGGCCGGCGCACTCGAAGCCGACTTGGATGTTCTCTAACCCGTGCCGCCCAGTGCTGCGCAGGCGCCGGTTCGAATGCTGCACGGCATTTTTTCGCTCTTGCCCGTCGCTTCAACTGCCTGGCTGTCGAGAGGGCAAAAAATCTCATGCATGAGAACTTTTTAATATTCTCACACTCAACATGGCACGCTTTCTGCTCTTCTCTTCATGTCATGCACAACACACTTCAACCCGTGCTACAAACCGGTGTTACACAGCAGCCCGTGACGCCATCTCCCAAACTTGTCGCCGCAGCCCATGAGTTTGAAGCGCAGATGATGAAGGAACTCCTCCAGCCGCTCTCCTCGACAGGTTTAACCGGCGCGGATGGCGATGGTGATGGCGACTCCGGCTCCGAAGGCGCCCTCAACTCGTACGCTACCGAGGCTTTTGGCAAGTCTCTGAGCGATGGTGGTGGTTTTGGCGTTGCCAAAAGCATTATTGCCACGCTCTCGCACCCTCGCACGCAAGTAACCGCGCCATCGCACAGCAATACCGTATTGAAACCACTCCCATGACTAAAGTCATTATGAAGAGGGCCGATAACCCCTCCAGACCAGACTGCCGCGCTCGTTGGGGAAGAGGGAAATGGCAACGCGAGGAAGGCAGTAATAAGGAGCAGCAGGGATGGATGTAAGAAACAATCTTGAAGGCCTTTCCAATTTGCTGGGCATCAGCCAGGCCGATACGTTGAGCCTGAATCGCACACGCGCCTCACAGGCCGGCTCTCAGGACACAGGCGACCACGCCACGCTGAGTAGTGCGGCCAGTCAGGCTGCAAGCGCCACGGAAGATTCCGCGGTGCGCATGGACAAGGTGAATGCGATTCAAAACGCTCTCGCCACCGGTAATTACAACATCCCAGCCTCCGCCGTCGCCTCCAAACTTGTTGACTCAATGCTTGGTAACGCCGCCTGAGTCTGATTGGCCTGGTGAATCCCATGAGGACGCACGCCGCACTACATCCCGCCCTCGCATCCGTTCTGGATGACGCCACCTTCGCGCTCGCGCATCTAGACGCCGAAAAACTTGAGAATCTGGTTCAAGGCTCACAAAGCCTGTTTGTGGCAGGGGACTCGCGGAAAGCGCTTGAAGCGGCTGCCATGCAACCGCCCGAACTGCCCAGGCCACTTCAGGAAAAACTCGATGCTTTTGCCCGCCTGCTCGACATGACCCGCGAAAATCTCCTGCTGATGCGCAAGTTGGGGGCCGCCCCGGCGCAGCTTGAGTACACTCCCGCATCACTTGCCGGAGGCCGCCATGGCAACCATTAACTCCGCCTTCAGCATCATCACGGATGCGCTCAACGCCGACCAGCTTGGCCTCAGCATTGTCGCCAACAATGTCGCCAACGCCAACACCACCGGCTACACCGAGGAAGTTTCCAATTTTCAGCAAAACACGCCAATCAACATCAATGGGGTCAGCTACGGGGATGGCGTCAACAACGCCGGCCCAATCTCCCTGCGCGACAATATTCTCAACGCGCGCCTTGACCAGCAACAGCAAGCCGCAGCCTCTTCCTCCGCCCGGCTCACTGCCCTCAACAATCTGGAGGCGCTGTTCACGCCGGCAGCCGGAACATCCACATCCGGTGACATCGGCTCCGCCATCTCATCATTTTTCAATTCGCTCACCACGCTCGAGGGCAATCCGACTGACAACGCGCTGCGCCAGTCAGTCCTCACCGCCGCCGGTTCGCTGGCCACAAACATCTCCTCGGCTGCCGCAAATCTCAACTCCCAGCAATCAGCACTCGATCAACAGGCTGCCTCCCTGACCGGGCAAATCAATTCCCTGACCTCGAATCTCGCCTCCCTCAACCAGCAGATCCAAGCCGCCTCTCCAAACTCTGACGCCGGCGTCCTTGAGGATCAGCGTCAGTTGGACTTGAGCAAGCTCTCGCAGCTTATCGGCATCAACCAGACCAAAACCGAGAACAACGGCCTCACCATCACCACCGCCTCCGGCCAAGTCCTCGACTCCGAGAGACAGAGTTACCAGCTCACCACCGGCCCGGTCAGTGGCGTCACCCACTTCTTCATCGGCAGCGCCGACATCACCTCATCGCTCGCCGGCGGAGGCGGCCAGCTTGGTGGCCTCATCACCACCCGCGATCAGGACATACCCGCTGCGCTTTCCTCGCTTGACCAGCTCGCATACAACCTTTCCTCGCAGGTAAACACGGTGAACAATAACGGAACCGACATGGCCGGCCACAATGGAAATGCCGGCGACATCTTTTCGCAACCCACCGCGGTCGCGGGCAGCGCGCTCACCATGAGTGTGGTGATGACCAACCCCGACAATCTTGCCGCCGCCGCTCTCGGAGCCAACTCCGGCGACAACTCCAACCTCATCTCCATGGCCGCGCTGGCCAATCAGAACATCGTTGCGGGGCAAACACCCACGGATTACTACTCCAATT
>JAJXXN010000229.1 GCA_021781075.1 Acidobacteriota bacterium
TCACCAGCAGGTTATGCGCGGGGGTGGCGATGCGCTCCTCGCCCAGCTTGTGCAGCAGGCTGAAATCATAAAATGCCGGCTTGCGGATATGGTAAGCATTCACAATGCCAAAGCCGCCGTTGAAGGGGTCCTGATACACCCCACCCTCCTCAAAGACATTGTCGAAGGTCCAGAAGCTCATCCCCTTCACAAGTCCGTCGCACTGGTCGATGGTGTGCGCCAGCGCCGGGCCGACAAACCAGTTGTCGCGCGCCTTCACCTCGTCGCCGTAGCTGGGCACGTTCCACTCCGTCCAGAAGAGCGGCAGGGCGGGATAGGCCGAGGCCTTGATCTCGCCGTTCACCTTGCCCACCGCGCGGCAGACGCGGTCCAGCATGGGAATCTCCTCGTGCGTGCCGAACATGTCCTCCACCGTGTCGTCGTCGTAACCATGCGTCGAGACAAAATCAATCGGCGTCTTCTCGGCCGCAACGTGGGCCAGGAACTCCGGGACCCAATGGGCCGCGGCCGTCGCCGGCCCGCCGACGCGCAGGCGCGGGCTCACTGCCTTCAGATCGCGTGCCGTGTGGTCGTAAAGCTCAAAGTAGGTGGCCTGTTTGGGATTGCCAGCCCAGAAGTCGATATTGGGCTCGTTCCACACCTCGAAGTACCACGAGGCCACTTCGTCAATCCCGTACCGGTCCACAAGGTGCTGTCCAAAAGCGCGAATCAGCGCATCCCACTTGGCGTAATCCTTCGGCGGCGCGACGTTCTGCTTGTACCAGAAGGGATGAACCGCGTTCGGGTCCGAGGTGAGCTTTTTGGGCATGAAACTGATTTCAACAAAGGGCTTGACGCCGTTGGCCAGCAGGCCGTCGTAAATCTGGTCCACATAATTGAAGTTGAAGACCGGGTTGCCCTTTTCATCCTCGTCATAGACGCCGTTTTCGTCATGTAGGATGGCATGGAAGCGGACGTACTCCATGCCCACGTTGTCGTGCACCAGTTTGAGGTCTTTTCTGTAGCCCTCGCGCAGGGCGAGGTTGGCGCGGCCGGAGCCAAAGATATGCTCCCAGAAGTGCGGGAATGGATGCGCCGGGGCTTTGGCATTGATCGTAACCGTCTCCTGGGCCCGGCTGGAGAGCGTAAGTGTTGCAAATAAAGCGATTAATGCAAAAAATGGCAAACGTAACTTCACAGTTGTCTCCCGAAATCCGATAAGCTGAAGAGATGGTGCGTGGTTCGCGCAATCGATTGCGCACTCGAAAAAAGTAGCACCCATGCGTCATGAAAGTCAACAGCTATTCCATGCTTACTCCATTTATTTCCTGTCTTGAACCAGTTTTACTCCATTCAAACTCTGCTGGCTGCCGTTCTGGCAGGTCCGGCCTGTGCCCTCAGCCTGCCTCAACCCATACAATTCTCAATAGAATGCGCATTGCCGTCCTCACTCTCTCTGACCGTTGCTCCACTGGCAGCATGAAAGACCGCTCTGGACCGGCGCTGGTCGCGCTGGCAGGCGAGGCTTTTCCCGGCGCTGAAATTGTCGCCGAGATATTGCCCGATGAGGAAGCCCGGCTGACGGCCCGCCTCATTGCCCTCGCTGACTCCGGCGCCAGCCTCATCCTCACCACCGGAGGCACCGGCCTTGGTCCGCGCGACCGCACCCCGGAGGCCACCCGCGCCGCGCTGGACCGCGAAGCCCCGGGGCTCGCCGAACGCATCCGCGCCGAGGGGATGAAGCTCAACCAATTCGCCGCCCTCTCGCGCGGCGTCGCCGGGTTGCGCGGCGGGACGCTGATCATCAACTTCCCTGGTTCCGAGCGCGGCGCGCGCGAGGGCTTTGCGGCGGTTGCACCGCTTCTTGGCCACGCGCTGGAGATGATTGCCGGCGGCAACCACCACTGAGCCCCGGGCTGGCCAGCCCGACGCAGCAGCCAAGCAACCACTACGGCATCGAGGTTGGCAATTACCTCAGGCCCACGGCGCATTTCGTTTACGATGTGGACTTCGCCGACTCGCGCGCCCTCCTCACCGCCTTGTGCTTCACGCTCTTCTTGTACGGCTTCTGTGGGTCTGGGTTGCTCCGCCTCGGCCGACCTACGGCGGGTGCGGCCCTCGTTGCGCAGGGGGATGCGCATGGGTTGAGGAGACGAGAAGATATTTGAACTCATGCTGCAGGTCCATCAACTTGTCCGCCAGGCCCGGGGTGTGGTGGTCATAGATGATGGTCACGGGCCCGAAGACGGGCGCATTCGTCGCCGCGCCCACGGTTCAGGCGGTCTAACCGCTTCAACAAGTCAGAATCAATCGCAACGCCGATGCGTTCCAATTTTCCCATGGTGGCATCTTGGCATTCACACGCGCGGTGGATACTTGGCCAGCTTTCGCTGCAAGGACCGCCGGTGAAGCCCCAGCCGCTTTGCCGCCATCGAGATGTTGTTCTCGCAATCGGTCAGCACGCGCTGGATGTGCTCCCATTCGACCCGCGCCAGGCTCGGCGTTTCGGTTTCAATCTCCTTGGCCGGTATCTCGGCAATCATGCCCTCATAAACCGTCAGAATCTGGTCGGCGTCCACCGGTTTGGTCAGATAATGATTTGCCCCGCGGCGCACCGCCTCCAGCGCCGTGGCAATGCTGCCGTAGCCGGTGAGCATCAGGATGAAGATTGTCGCATCGCCCGCGCGCAGTTTCGCAACCAGGTCGAGCCCGCTTTCGCCGGCCATCCGCAGGTCCACAATGGCAAGGTCGGGCGCGTGTTGGCTGGCAAGCCCCAGCGCCTCGCCAATGGAGGCCGCGCTCAAAGCCTCCCAGCCCCGCGCCGCAAGGGCCCGCGCCAGACGTTCACGGAAATTCTCATCGTCGTCCGCAATCAGCGCCGAGCGCTGGACGATTTCATTCGCATCACTCATGGGGCAGCTCCAATTGCACGGTGGTCCCTTTTCCGGGGGCGGAGTCAAAGCTCAGCGAGCCGCCAAGGTTCCCGGCGAAGACCCGCGCCAGAAATGTCCCCAGCCCCATCCCCTTGCCCGCCGGCTTGGTGGTGAAAAATGGCTCGGCGATATGGCGCAGCGTCTCCGCGCTCATGCCGTTGCCGGAATCGCGCACGGAGAAGATGAGCCGGCCCTCGCGTACCTCGCCGCTCAGCAGTATCGGCTGGGCTTCCGAGGCATCGACGGCATTTTGCACCAGCGCGGCCAGGGCGCGGCGCGTGGAGTCAAGCGGCAGCACGGCGGTCAAATCCGCGGGTGCGTCCACGCTCACATTTTTTACGTTCACGGCCAGATGCAGCAGAAACTCGCGGATATTGCAGCGCGTCGGCGTCTCACCCTGCGGCACCGCGCCCTCGGCGCTCATCTCCTGCAAAATCCTGTGGCAGCGGTCAATCTCGGCGCGGATGGCGGCCGCATCCTCGGCGGTGCGCTGGTCGTGGAGACTGGACTGTGCGTGGCGCTCAAGCTCGCGCGCCACAATGGCGATGGTGGAGAGCGGCGTGCCGAGCTCATGGGCCGCGCCTGCGGCCAAGGCGGCAATGGAGGCCAGCTTCTCGTTGCGGCTCAATTGGGTTTGAAGCCGCAGCAACTCGCGCTCATGCCTGCGCAGTAGCACTGAAACGCGGCCGATGAAGAGGGTGATGAGCGCGGCCGCGGTGACGAAGGCGATCCACATCCCATAAAGGTGCGCTGAGTAACCCTGCGCCGGGTGGTGGCCTTCGAGTGCCGGCACCGGGTAGTGGACGAAAAAAAGGAAGCCGAAGCACATCACGGCGAGGGAGCCAAGCAACCACGTCCAGGTTTTGCTCAGCACAATCGCCGAGAGCGTGATCTGGACCAGGAACAGCAGCGTGAAGGGGTTCGCCGGGCCGCCACTCAGCGCAAGGATGGCGGCCAGGCTCAACAGGTCAATCACCAGCGCAAGCCCCAGCGCGTTGCGCGCCCCCAAACGGCGCCGCATCGCGGGTTGCGCCACGATAGCAATCAGGTTCAACCCCAGCGGCATTGCAATCCATGCCAGCGGCAGCTCAATGCCCGCTGCGTAAACCGCCAGCGCCGGCAACAGTGCCTGGGCAATCAGCATGCCCAGGCGCAGACGCAGCAGCGACGGCAGAGCCAGCGCCGGCGCCTGCTCCTCGGTCGGGCGCAGGTCGGCTTCGCTCAACGCGGCGCGGTCCGTGACAACAATTCTCATGTTGGCTTCCCATCAAAATTCTAGTCGAGCGCAGGACACAACGCAGTGCGACGAATTGCCGCGGAGAACAAACCGGCCGTGCGATGCGTGCGAGGTTATATTGAATGCATTGATAATTTTCAGGGCTGAAGCCATCCACGCACACCAAGCAGCCGGGGCGCGAAAACGTCCCGGCTGCTTGGTTTATGCGGCCTGTGCGGCGAGTTCCGCGGCTTGACTGGCATACCTCGGCCGGCCTTGCATTGGGATGAGCTTATGCCGGGCGGAACCGCTTTGAAGGTTCGTCCGAAGCAATCTGTCCGTCGCGGATATGTACCACGCGGTGCGCGTACTCGGCGATGTCGGGCTCGTGGGTGACCAGCACAATCGTGTTGCCCTTCTCGTGCAGGTCATCGAAGAGGGCCATGATTTCAACGCCGGTTTTGGAGTCAAGGTTTCCCGTGGGTTCGTCGGCGAGGATGATGGAGGGCGAGTTGACGAGTGCGCGGGCGATGGCGACGCGCTGGCGTTGTCCGCCGGAGAGTTCATTGGGCTTGTGGTGCATGCGTTCTGCCAGCCCCACGTTGGTCAGCGATTGCACCGCGCGCGCCACGCGCTCCGTCGCCGGCGTGCCGTTGTAGATGAGCGGCAGCTCGACGTTGTGGAGGGCGGAGGCGCGGGCGAGCAGGTTGAAGGTCTGGAAGACGAAGCCGATCTCCTTGTTGCGGA
>JAJXXN010000259.1 GCA_021781075.1 Acidobacteriota bacterium
TGAGCATTCCCTCCGACCTCCGCGAGGTCGCTTCGCTTTACCGCTTCACCCGCATGCAACGTTGGACCAAGCTCATCCTCCCCGGCATCTTCCCTTTCCTCATCACCGGGGTCATCACCGCCTCGGGCGGCGCATGGAATGCGTCGGTTTTTGCCGAATACACGCAACTCAAGGACCGCACGCTGCAAATCAACGGCCTCGGCTCCACCATCCAGGTGGCCACGGACCAGAACAATTTCCCCGTGCTGCTGCTCGCCACCATGTTAATTTCAATCATCGTCGTCAGCATGAACCGTCTTGTTTGGCGCAGGCTTTACAACCTTGCTGAAACACGGTTTAAGCTGGAAGCATGAGGTAAAGGATGTTACGCGCCGGTCTCATCGGTTTCGGCATGGCAGGCAGGGTCTTTCACGGCCCCCTGCTCTCTTCTGTTGATGGCATCGAACTCGCGGCGGTGCTTGAACGCCACGGCAATGAGGCGGCGAAGCGCTACCCCTCCATCAAGTCTTGCCGCACGCTGGATGAAATGCTCGGTGACGACTCACTCGACTTTCTGGTTTTGGCCACACCGAGCGGCACACACTTCGAAGTCGCCAAGGCCATTCTAGAAGCCGGCAAGAACCTTGTTGTTGACAAGCCGGTTTGCCCCACCGCTGCCGAAATTGCCGCCCTGATGGATCTCGCGGCAAAAAAGAATGCCGCGCTGATTCCTTTCCACAACCGGCGCTGGGATGGGGATTTTCTCACCGTCCGCCAAATTCTCCACTCCCCACAACTCGGCCGTTTAGTCTCGTATGAATCCACCTTTGATCGCTGGCGCCCGCAACCGAAGCCCGATGCATGGCGTGAGCGCAACCAGCCCGGCAGCGGCGTGCTGCTTGACCTCGGCCCACATCTCATCGACCAGGCGCTTCTGCTTTTCGGAATGCCCGAGGCCGTCGGCGCAGAAATTGCCCGGGAACGCGAACCTTTCGACGACGCCGATGATTCCTTTACCCTGCGCCTCTACTACCCCGGCATGATGGCCACGCTCGGCGCCAACTGCCTCACCGCGCCACCACGCCCGCGCTTCCACTTGCGCGGCACCCTGGGAAATTTCTGGAAGCACGGGCTGGACCCGCAGGAAGCGCAACTGACACTTCTAACGCGAATCAACGACCCTCGATGGGGCAAGGAACCGGATGCCGCTTGGGGGCACATATTTGCCGGCCAAAATGCAGACGTCGTGGATAGGCCGGTGGAAACCGCACCCGGCGATTACAGGCTCTTTTATGCCGGAGTCAGGGATTTTCTGCTCGGCAATGCTCCACCACCGGTGGGGATTGAGGATGCCCTGCACGTTGCGAAAATCATCCAGGCCGCGCAACTCAGCCTGTACGATAAACGCACCATCACCAGCCTTTAATCTGTGCCTGCGGCGTGTTGCGCCGGGTCTCGTTCAATCAATGGAACCCAAAAACTGAACGTTGTCCCATACCCCGGCCTGCTCCTCACCTCGATTGAACCACCGTGCGCCTTCAGAATCGCCCTGGTAATCGCCAAGCCCATGCCTGAGCCCTTGCCTATTGCCGCGCCCTTTTTGCCGCGATAAAATTTTTCGAAGATCAGTGGCAGGTCCATCGAATCGATTCCCGGGCCGTCGTCCTCCACGCTAAAGATCAGCTTGCCGGCATCGCGCCGGCTTCGCAATACAATCCGGGTGCCCGGCGAAGTATACCGCGCGGCATTCTCCAACAAATGGCGCAACACGCGGCTGAGCAGATGCGCATCAAACCAGCAGGGATCGTCCGCTCCTTCAACGGCAAGAATCACGCGGTGCTCCCTCAACGCAGCGCGTGACTCCTCCACCGCCTGGTCGAGCAACGTGCGCGCGTGTTGCGGCGCCTTGTGCACCTGCACCACTTGGGCATCAATCTCCGCCATTTCAACCGCCTCGCCAATCAAGGCATCCAGCCTGCGGCTTTCCTCATCCACCAGCGCAATCATGTCGAGCCGCGCCGCCTCATCCAGGCCCGGTGTTTCGCGCAGTGTCGTTGCTGCTGCGCGTATCGAGGTCAGCGGCGTGCGCAGTTCATGTGTGAGGGAGTCGATCAGCGCGGTGCGCAGCCGCTCGCTCTCCCGCGCCGCCTCCATCCGCGCCGTTGACTCCATGGCCAGCGCGCGCGTCAAGGCAATGCCCACCTGCGCGCTGACAGAGGAGGCAACCTCGCGCGTAAGGACCTGCGGCTTCCACGCCAAGGCGCCCACCTGGCGGACGCCCAGCATCAGCCCCATCGCGCTGTACTCATTGGGCATGATCAGGGTCGGGTTGTTGCTCTGCGTCATGGCGCGCAGGCTGGCGCGCAGGCTCAGGGGGATTTCCTCGATACTGGCGTAAAACTGGTCCTGGTCGCGCACATATAACACCACCCC
This sequence comes from Acidobacteriota bacterium, assembly GCA_021781075.1. Classification (GTDB taxonomy): domain Bacteria; phylum Acidobacteriota; class Terriglobia; order Terriglobales; family Acidobacteriaceae; genus CAIMNN01. Next base: position 2,413 of record JAJXXN010000259.1, read on the forward strand.
GTCGAGCTCAAAGATGCGGTCCAGCAGAAGGGGGACATCGCGGATTAGCCCTTCCGCATCGCCGTGAAGCACCATCTCCTGGCTGAGCGCGTAGAGCCGCTCCACCTCCTCGCGCCGCATCTCGGCCTGCCGCGCCAGGCGCGATGTGCGCTCCGCAATGCGGCTGACCAGAAGGCTGCCGATCAAAAACGTCAACAACGCCAGCCATTGCGATGAACCAGAAACTGCAAATGAGCGAAGTGGCAACAGAAAATAATAATCAAATGCCAGCGCGCAAAGCAGCGCGGCGTAAAGCGAAAACAGAAACCCTGCCATCGTCGAGAGCCAAACCACAAACAACAAAAGGACGAGCCCGGCCACGGTGGCGGATGCGCCGGTAGTCACCAGCAAAAATGTCACCAACGCTGTGCCCACTGTGGCCACAAGCCAGCGCAAGGTCGGGTTTACGATGAATGGCAGTTGCATGGGGCTGCGTTTATGTTAACGGAGAGACACTGCCCCGGCGCATTCAATTTGCCCCGGCGCGGCATATGCATATCCTTGCAAAATCCTTATGCCTGGCCAGTTCCATCATGATGTAATCTTTTGGTAAGCAAATGCCCGAACGCATCCTTGTCATCGACGACGAACCACAGATCACGCGCGTGCTGCGCGCCTCGCTTGGCGCCCAGGGCTATGACATGCGCACGGCCAACGATCCCGAGGAGGGCCTGCAACTTTTTCGCGATTGGTCGCCGGACCTGGTAATCACCGACCTGATGATGCCAAAGATGAGCGGGGTCGAGGTGTGCCGCGCCATTCGCACCCGCGCCACCACGCCGGTCATCGTGTTGAGCGTTCGCGACCACGAGCGCTCCAAGGTTGAGGCCCTCGATGCCGGCGCCGATGACTACATCACCAAGCCCTTCGGCATCCAGGAACTGCTGGCCCGCGTCCGCGCCAATCTCCGCCGCGCGCCCGAGCGCACGCAATCCGTCATTGAGGAGGGCGATTTCACCATTGATGCGGCATCCCACCTCATTGCAGTCGGCGGCAAATCCATCCACCTCACGCCCAAGGAATTTGACCTGCTGTTGCATCTTGCGCGCAACGCCGGCAAGGTCATGACCCACCGCGCGCTCCTGACCGCTGTCTGGGGCGCACAGTCGGCCCATCAGCCGGAGTACCTCCGCGTCTTCGTCGGCCAGTTGCGCAAAAAACTCGAGGCCGAGACCGGCAAGCAATACATACAGACCGAGCCCTGGGTCGGCTATCGTTTTCTTCCCGATGGCATAACTGAAGAAGAAAATTCCTAAGCCTGCCACAACCCTGCTTGCTCAAGAGAACAACATGAACCTGCCCCGGTTTTGCACAATCAAAACCGCCCATAAAACCCTTATGGAAAATTGACGAATTCCCCCCGTCGCCTCCGGTACTCTGATTAACGGACTAACGAACGGCCAGCCCACTGTGGGCTGGCTGAATCATGTGCGCAAGCGTCCACCACTCGCGGCCGCACCGGACCAACCGCAAGGCCACGGAAAGAAGCGGGCAACTGCAATGCAAAACGACGCAATGATGCTGGGTTTCACCATCCTCTTATTCGCCATCGCGTTTTTATACGTGAAGGCCTGCCAAAAATTGAGGTAGACGCCATGAACCTTGTGACCATAATCGTGCTGGCACTCGCAATCCTCTTGATGGGCTACCTGGTGGTGACCCTGCTTTACCCGGAGAAGTTCTAATGACCGCAAATGGTTGGTTTCAGTTTCTCCTCTTCTCCCTGCTTCTTCTGCTGGCAGTCAAACCCGTCGGCGTCTACATGGCCCGCGTTTTCGAGGGAGAGGCGACCTGGCTCGACCGCATCCTGCGCCCCCTCGAGCGCCTCCTCTACAAGCTCAGCGGCGTGGATGCGGAAAAAGAAATGGACTGGCGCGAATATGCATTTGCCATTCTCGGTTTCTCCGCCGTCAGCCTCTTGCTCACCTATGGCATCGAGCGCCTGCAGCATCTCTTCCCATGGAACCTGCAGCACTTCGCCGCAGTCGGCCCCGACCTTGCCTGGAATACAGCGGTCAGCTTCACCACCAACACCAACTGGCAGTCCTATGTGCCGGAGCAGGTGATGAGCTACTTCACGCAGATGGCCGGGCTGGCGTACCACAACTTTCTCTCCGCGGCCGTCGGCATCTCGGTTGCCATAGCCCTCATCCGGGGAATTCGCAAGACTGATTCCGGCACCATCGGCAACTTCTGGGTTGATGCCACACGCTCCATCCTTTACGTCCTCGTGCCTGCCTGCATTGTGTATGCGTTGCTGCTCGTCTGGCAGGGCGTGCCGCAAAACCTGCACGAGTACACCAAAGCCGCAACGCTTGAAAGCCCCGCAGCGACGCAGTTGATTGCGCAGGGCCCGGTTGCCTCGCAGGAGGCAATCAAAATGCTCGGCACCAACGGCGGCGGTTTTTTCAACGCCAA
>JAJXXN010000159.1 GCA_021781075.1 Acidobacteriota bacterium
CGTGATGGTCATCTTCCTCTTCCTGCGCAGCATCGCCGCCACCATCATCCCCTCCGTCGCCGTGCCGCTCTCCATCATGGGCACCTTCGGCGCCATGTACCTGCTCGGCTACTCGCTCAACAACCTGACGCTGATGGCCCTCACCATCTCCACCGGCTTCGTCGTTGACGACGCCATCGTGATGATTGAAAACATCTCCCGCTACATTGAGGAGGGGATGCCGCCGGTCCAGGCCGCGCTCAAGGGCTCCGAGCAAATAGGCTTCACCATCGTCTCGCTCACCGTCTCGCTCATCGCCGTCCTCATCCCGCTCCTCTTCATGGGCGATGTCGTCGGCCGCCTCTTCCGCGAGTTCGCCATCACCCTCGCCATCACCATCCTCGTCTCCGCCTTCGTCTCCCTCACCCTCACGCCCATGATGTGCTCGCGCATTTTGAAGCACAAGCCCGAGGCCGAACAGGGCCGCTTCTTCCGCGCCTCCGAACGCGTCTTCAACTCCGTCATTGCCTGGTACGGCAAAACCCTCCAGGTCGTCATGCGCTACCGCTTCACCACGCTGATGGTCACCATCGGCACCGTCGTCGGAACCATCCTGCTCTTCCTCGTCGTGCCCAAGGGCTTCTTCCCGGTGCAGGATACCGGCGTCCTGCTCGGCATCAGCGAGGCGCCGCAGACCGTCAGCTTTTACAGCATGGCCGAGAGACAGCAAAAACTCGTCGACATCATCCTTGACGACCCCGCCGTGGAAAGCCTCTCCAGCTTCATCGGCGTTGACGGCACCAACACCACGCTCAACTCCGGCCGCATACAAATCAACCTCAAGCCGATTGAAGTGCGCAAAATCAGCGCCTCCGAGGTCATCCAGCGCCTTGGGCCAAAACTCGCCGCCGTCGATGGCATTCAACTCTATCTGCAGCCGCTGCAGGACCTGACCGTCGAGGACCGCATCAGCCGCACTGAGTTCCAATACTCACTCGAGGACCCCGACCAGAACGAACTGGGCAAATACACCAACCTCATGGTTGGCGAACTCGCCAAGGAGGGCGATGTGACCGACGTGGCCAGCGACCTGCAGGACCGCGGACTCGGCGCCCAGCTCGTCATTGACCGCGACACCGCCTCGCGCCTCGGCATTGCCATGGCCGACATTGACAACACGCTTTACGACGCTTTCGGCCAGCGCCAGGTCTCCACCATGTTCACCCAGCTCAACCAGTACCACGTCGTCATGGAGGTTGCGCCCACCTTCCAGACCGACCCCAGCACCCTCTCCAATCTCTACGTCAAATCCTCCAATGGCACGCAGGTTCCGCTCAGCATGTTGGCCCACTGGGAGCAGTCCCGCACCCAACTCGCCTACGGCCATCAAGGCCAGTTCCCCTCCACCGTCATCAGCTTCAACCTCGCCCCCGGCAAGGCGCTCGGCGACGCGGTCAAGGCCGTCCAGCGCGCCGAGAAGCGCATCAATATGCCTCTCAGCGTCAACGCCTCCTTCCAGGGGACCGCCGCCGCATTCCAGGCCGCCCTCGGCAACGAGCCGCTGCTCATCCTCGCCGCGCTCATCACCGTCTACATCGTCCTCGGCGTCCTCTATGAAAGCTACATCCATCCCATCACCATCATCTCCACCCTACCCTCGGCCGGCGTCGGTGCCTGCCTCGCGCTCATCCTCACCCATACCGAGTTCAGCGTCATCGCCCTCATCGGCATCATCCTCCTCATCGGCATTGTGAAGAAAAATGCCATCATGATGATCGACTTCGCGCTTGAAGCCGAGCGCAAAGAGGGCAAATCAAGCGAGGAGGCCATCTTCCAGGCCTGCCTCCTGCGCTTCCGCCCCATCATGATGACCACCTTCGCCGCCCTGCTCGGCGGTTTGCCCCTCGCTCTCGGTGGCGGCGTCGGCGCGGAGCTGCGCCGCCCGCTCGGCATCACCATCGTCGGCGGACTGCTCCTCTCCCAGGTCCTCACCCTCTACACCACGCCGGTCATCTATCTTTACTTTGACCGCCTTGCAAAACGCTTCGGCCGCAGGCAAACCGAGGCGCTTCCCGCAGTCGCGGATTGAGGTTGAGTTTCCATGCATCTCTCCGCGCCATTCATTGAACGACCGGTAGCCACCTCGCTGCTCAGCTTCGCCCTGCTGCTCGCCGGCGCCGTCGCCTACACGCAGTTGCCCGTCGCCTCACTGCCGCAAACCGACTACCCCGCCATCAGCGTCGGAGCGGGACTGCCCGGCGGCAGCCCCGAGACCATGGCCTCAGACGTTGCCACACCCCTCGAACGCCAGTTCGGGCGCATCTCCGGCGTCAATCAAATGACCTCGCAAAGCACGCTCGGCTCCACCGGCGTCTCGCTGCAATTCGACCTCACACGCAACATCGACGCCGCCGCACGCGACGTGCAGGCCGCCATCAACGCCGCGCGCACCAATCTGCCCGCTTATCTGCCGCAAAATCCCGGCTATCGCAAAATCAATCCCGCTGAAGCGCCCATCCTCATCCTCACGCTCACCTCAGACGTGCAGACCAAGCCGCAGATGTACGACGCCGCCGACTCCATCCTCGACCAGAAAATCTCCCAGATCGACGGCGTCGGGCAGGTCTTTGCCTGGGGAAGCGCAAGCCCCTCCGTGCGCGTCGAGTTGAACCCCTACCAGTTGGCCAACAATCAAATCGGCCTTGAGGCCGTGCGCACCGCCATCGCCAACGCCAACGCCAACCGCCCCAAAGGTTCCTTTCAGAACATCACCACAAACGACGACAGCAAGCGCTGGCAAATCTCAGCCAACGACCAAATACTCAAAGCCGTCGATTATGCCCCGCTTATCGTCGGCTACAACCCACAAACCGGCGCCCCCGTTCGACTCGCCGATGTGGCCACGGTTTACGATGGCACCGCCGACATTCACAACGCCGGCTACCACGGCAAAAACCCCGACAACGGGTCCGGCGCGCCCATCCGCGGCAGCGTCGTCATCGCCATCTTCCGCGTCCCCGGCGCAAACGTCATCAAGACGGTAGACAATGTCCTTGCTGAAATCCCGCGCCTCCAGGCGCAAATTCCACCCACCATCAAACTGGGCATCGCGGTGGACCGCACCACCACCATCCGCGCCAGCGTGCACGATGTGGAGGTCGCGCTGCTCATCAGCGTGGCCCTTGTCATCTTCGTCGTCTTCCTCTTCCTGCGCGAACTCTGGGCCACCATCATCCCCGCCATCGCCGTGCCCCTTTCGCTCCTCGGCGCCTTCGGCGTCATGTGGCTGCTCGGCTACTCCATTGACAACCTCTCGCTGATGGCCCTCACCATCGCCACCGGCTTCGTCGTCGATGACGCAATCGTGGTCATTGAAAACATCACCCGCTATCTCGAGATGGGCTATTCGCCCTGGGATGCGGCGATGAAAGGTTCCCGGGAGATCGGTTTCACCGTCCTCTCCATGAGCGCCTCGCTCGTCGCCGTGTTCATCCCCATTCTCCTCATGGGCGGCATGGTCGGGCGCATCTTCCGCGAGTTTGCCGTCACTCTTTCCGTGGCCATCGCCGTCTCGCTGCTCGTCTCGCTCACCACCACGCCCATGCTCTGCGCGCGCTTTCTCAAGCCCCACCAGGGCCGAAGGCATGGTTTGCTTTACCGCCTCAGCGAACGCGCCTTCGAGTGGCTGCGCAATGAGTACTCCATCGGCCTGCGCTGGGTACTGCGTCATCAAACCGTCACCCTGCTCATCCTTCTCGCAACAGTTGCCTTCAACATTTATCTCTTTGTCATCATCCCCAAGGGCTTCTTCCCGCAGCAGGACTCAGGCCGCATTCAGGGCATGGTGCGCGGGCCGCAGGACATCAGCTTCGACGCCATCAACACCAACCTCAAGCAGCTCGCCGGCATCGTCCTCACCGACCCGGCCATCTCCAGCGTCACCTGCGCCACCAGCGGAGGAAACACCGCGCGCATGTTCATCGCGCTCAAGGCCCCCAAGTACCGCACCGTGAACGGCCACCTCATTTCCTCCGACGAGGTCATCAACCGCCTTCGCCCCAAAATCTCCAGCGTTCCCGGCACCATGCTCTTCCTGCAAACCCAACAGGAGCTCTCCATCGGCGCGCGCATGACCGATGCCCAATACCAATACACGCTCTCCGGCGAAAGCCTCAACGAGCTCAACTCCTGGGCCCCGCAGCTCCTCAACAAAATGCGCACCATGCCCCAGCTCCGCGACGTCTCCACCGACCAGCAAAACCAGGGACTCAGCGCCCAGCTCGTCATCGACCGCGACTCAGCCTCGCGCCTCGGCCTCACCGCCAGCATGATTGACCAGGTTCTCTACGACGCATTCGGCCAGCGCGAAGTCTCCACCATGTACACCGGCATCAATCAATACTTCGTAGTCATGGAGGTCGACCCGCAGTTCCAGCTCAGCCCGGATTCGCTGAACGGCATCTTCATCAAATCGTCCACCGGCGCCATGGTCCCACTCTCCGCCGTCGCGCATTACGAGCAGCAGCGCACGCCCCTCGCTGTCAACCACCAGGGCCAGTACCCCAGCGTCACGCTCTCCTTCAACCTCGCCCCCAATGTCGCGCTCGGCGATGCGGTCAGCGCACTGGACAAGGCGAAGCAGGAACTTCACCTCCCCTCCACCATCACCGCCACCTTCCAAGGCACAGCGCAGGCTTACCAGGATGCACTCAAAAACGAGAAATGGCTGATCATCGCCGCGCTGGTCGCCGTCTACATCGTCCTCGGCATCCTCTACGAAAGCTACATCCACCCCCTCACCATCCTCTCCACCATTCCCCCCGCCGTCGTCGGCGCACTG
>JAJXXN010000351.1 GCA_021781075.1 Acidobacteriota bacterium
AGCAGGTCATCCGCCCCACCGGTCTGGTCGACCCCGAGGTCGAGATTCGCCCTGTCAAGGGCCAGATCGACGACCTGCTGGCCGAGATTCGCGACCGCGCCGACCGCGGCGAGCGCGTCCTAGTCACCACGCTCACCAAGCGCATGGCCGAGGACCTCAGCGGCTATTACACCGAGGTCGGCGTGCGCTGCCGCTACATGCACTCGGAGATTGAAACCCTTGAGCGCGTGAAGCTTCTCGCCGGCCTGCGCAAGGGCGAGTTCGACGTGCTCGTCGGCATCAATTTGTTGCGTGAAGGGCTTGACCTGCCCGAGGTCAGCCTCGTCGCCATCCTCGACGCCGACAAGGAGGGCTTCCTGCGTTCCACCGGCTCGCTGATCCAGACCATCGGACGCGCCGCCCGCCACGTGGAAGGCCGCGCCATTCTCTACGCCGACAAGATGACCGACTCCATGCGCCGCGCCATCGATGAGACCGATCGCCGCCGCACCGTACAGCGCGCTTACAACCAGGAGCACGGCATCACCCCAAAATCCATCCTGCGCGAGGTTGACATGGGCCTGGCGCAGATTCTCAAAGCCGAGTACGGCGAGGTCGACGAGCAGGAACTGGCCGCTATCCCCGAGTTCAAATCCCAGGCCGAACTTGATGGCTACATCGCCGCGCTTGAAGCCGAGATGCGCGAGACGGCGAAAAAATTTGAATTCGAGAAGGCCGCCAGGCTCCGCGACCGCATCCGCGACCTCAGGCAAAAGGAGATTCTTTTCAGCGGCACCGACCAACCCCGGTGAGCTGCGACATTTTTTCCCCATCAAAGTCAAACAGAAGTGTGAGGGAAATCACTTCACTCTCATCTAATATGATTAAGACTGGTTGAGGACACCCGCTCCCCCTTGCTGTTCGGGTGCGTGACCAGTCAGGACAACTATGGCAACTTTTGGCGTCGTTTCCCTTTATGTGGCGCTGGTAATGGCTGCGTACAACCTCCTCGTGGGTGGTCTTGCGCTCTTCGCCATTGAGCGCAAGTGGCAGCTCGCGGTACCAGCCGCGCGGCTTGCCGACACCGCCCGCCGGGCCGGCATCACAACATTTTTTGGCGTATCCGCGGCAGTCTTTGCGATTTACTGGCTTATTTTCAAGGACGATTTCACCATTCTTTACGTCCTGCAGCACTCCAACCGCGCCCTGGACCTGAAATACAAATTCGCCTCTCTCTGGGCCGGCCAGGAGGGCTCGCTGCTGTTGTGGACCTGGCTGCTGGCGCTTTACGGTTTCATCCTGCGCCTGACGCACAAGGCCGACGTCAAGCTCCATGCCTATGCCGGCGTCATCCTTTCCACCGTCCAGCTCTTCTTCCTCATCCTCGTCAATTTCGTGGCGCTGCCGTTTCTGCCCACCCCCGGCCTGCCGCCCGGCCAGGTGCCCGCCGACGGCAACGGGCTCAATCCGCTTCTGCAATACGCAGAGATGATCATCCACCCCCCGATGCTGTACCTCGGCTACGTCGGCTTCACCATCCCCTTCGCCTTTGCCCTTGGCGCGTTGATGATGCGCTACCCCGGCGAAAAATGGATTAAAATCACCCGCCGCTGGACGCTCATCACCTGGATTTTTTTGACCATCGGCGTCTTCCTCGGCATGCACTGGGCCTACGCCGTCCTCGGTTGGGGTGGTTACTGGGGTTGGGACCCGGTTGAGAATGCCAGCATCATGCCCTGGCTCACCGCAACCGCGTTTTTCCACTCCGTCATGATCCAGGAGAAGCGCGGCATGATGAAGAGTTGGAATGTCTGGCTCATCTTCATCACCTTCATCCTCTCGCTGATTGGCACCCTGCTCACCCGCGGTGGATTGGTCAGCTCCGTCCACGCCTTCGCGCAATCCTCCATCGGCTACTGGTTCACCGGCTTTCTGGTCATCGTGCTCGTCACGTGCATCGTCACGTATGCCATGCAGCGCAATCACTTAAAGACCGACCGCCATTTCGAGTCGCTGGTCAGCAGGGAATCGAGCTTCCTCTTCAACAACCTCGTCCTCCTCGGCGCCAGCATCACCATCCTCATCGGCACGCTCTTCCCGGTCATCCGTGAGTACCTGGTCGGCGACAAGGTCACCGTCGGCGCACCCTACTACAACCGCGTCGAGCTGCCCATCGGCCTGCTGCTCCTCTTCCTCACAGGCGTGGGGCCGCTCCTGGCCTGGCGCTCCACCTCGCTCAAGAGCATCCGCCGCAACTTCGTCGCGCCCATCATCGCCTTTTGGGCCACAGCCATTGCCGCGGTCATCTTTGGCATGCGCCCGCAAAACAGCCTCGGTGATTTTTTCGCCTGGGTGGACTTTTCCCTCGCTGCGGCGGTCATCGTCGCCATCTTTTCGGAGTTCTACCGTGGCGCCGCCGTCATCCACAAGCAGTCGGGCAAGGATTACCTTACCTCGGCATTCCTGCTCACTGCGCGCAACACCCGCCGCTATGGCGGCTACATCGTGCACATCGGGCTGGTGATGACCTTCATCGGATTTGCCGGCTCCGCCTTCAACCGTAACGTCGAGCAGGAGATGAACGTTGGCGACAAGTTGGTCATCGCCCCCTACACGCTCCAGATGACCGGCGCCACCGATGACTCGAATGACAACTACGACAGCGGCTTTGTGCTCTTCGATGTCCTCAAGGACGGCAAAAAAATCCTTGAGATAACCCCCGAGAAGCGCCTCTACCGCGCCAGTGGCGAGCCGCAGACCATCGTTTCCATCCACTCCACCATTCTTTGGGACCTCTACGTGGTCTTTGAAGGGGTCAACCCGGATACCGGCCTGCCAATCATCAAGGCCTTCCTCAACCCCCTGATTTCCTGGGTTTGGGTGGGCTTCCTGGTCATCATTGGCGGCACCATACTGGCCCTGATTCCAAGCCGAAATCCCATTGTGCGGCAATGAGGTGCGAAGCATGATTGACATCAAAAAAATCCGCTTATCGATGCTGGGGCTGGCCTTGCTGGCCCTTGCCGTCCAACTTCACGCCGTTGACCCCGCCACCAAGGCCCGCAGGGACAACCTCTCCCACCGCATGATGTGCACCTGCGGCTGCAACGAGCTGCTCGGCGAGTGCAGCCATGCCGGCTGCCAAAGCTCCACCACCATGCTGCATGAACTCGACAACTATCTCGCAGCGGGGCAGTCCGATGAGCAGATTTTGACCGCTTTCAGTGAGAAATACGGCCCCACCGTGCTGGCGGCGCCCAGTGCCAAAGGATTCAACCTCGTGGCCTGGATCACACCTTTTGCATTGCTCGTTTTGGGCTTGGTTGGGATAATACTTGTAATCCGCCGTACGCAACAGAAGCAGTCTGTTGCGCTTGCGCAGAATGGGCCTTCGGAAGCATCCGCGGAAATCAACAAAGCGGTTTTGAAGCGCATACGCCGCGAAACAGGCGGAGAGGACAGCAAATGATTGATCAGACAGGATTGATTTTCGGCATCGTCATGGCGGTGGTTTTTCTGGCATATATATTTTGGCCGGAGAATGTATTTGCCGCACAGCGCCAGAAAACCCGAATGGAGTATCTTGAGGAACGCAAGGAACAGTTGTTTGAAAACCTGCGCGACCTGAACTTTGAGTACAAGGCCGGCAAATATCCCGACGAGGACTTCGCCGCGCAACGGGCGCAATTGGAGGAGGAGACCGCGCGCCTTTTGGCGGAGATTGACACAATCAGGAGCCGCGCCTGATATCCGCCGTTCCCCCGGCAGAACCATGAATGGAACGTCCACTTTGGCGTTCGGAGACAGGAAGACGATGAAAACAAGAAAAGTGCTTCTACTGTGCGCAGCCTTTGTTGCCGCCACAATTGCCGCCAAGGCGCTACCTGTGACAGGGACCGTCAAGAATATGACCACAGGGCAACCATCCGCCGGTGACCGCGTCTCCGTCGTGGACGTGCAGGCTGGCATGCAGGACGTGGAGCGCACCACCACGGATGCGAACGGGCGCTTCTCCATCAACACCCCGGGCCCGGGCCCTTATCTTCTACGCGTGGACCACCAGGGTGCCGGTTACTTTGCCGCCGCGCCGCAAAATACCAATCCCGTCACCATCAATGTGTATGACGTGGCCGAGAAAGTGGAGGGCATCTCCATCGAGGCCGATGTGATTGAGGCCGAGGCGGACAATGGCCAGTTGAGCGTGGAGCAGCAGTTCTTCATCAAGAACCTCAGTTCGCCGCCGCGCACGCAATTTAGCAAGAATACTTTTGAGTTCACCCTGCCCGAGGGCGCGGTGCTTGACGGCGTCACCTCCTCGCGGCCCGCGGGGCTGCCAACCACCAATGAGCCGGACAAACTGGCGCAAAAAGGCCATTACGCCATCAATGTCCCCATCGAGCCCAATCGCGGCACCAAGGGCACAATCTTCGACGTGCATTACCACCTGCCCTACAAGGACAGCTATACCTTCACCGACAAGCAACTCACCCTCGCCGACAACATCGCGGTACTGCTGCCCAAGCAGATGACCTTCAAGTCGGAAACCGACGGCGTTTATCAAAGCGTCTCCGAGGACCCGCGCTTGCAGACTTTTGTCCTCAAGAACCCCAAGACGGGGCAAAAGGTTGGCTTCACCGTCTCCGGCACCGGCCAGTTGCCGCGTGACCAGCAGGGCAGAAGCGCCGGCCCGATGGGCGGCGCCGACCAAGGTGCCGCCGGACAGCCCGGGATGGGCAGTGCGCCGGGCGGTGGGATCGGCAACCCCAACGAGGGTGAAAACCCGCTCGCCAAATACCAGTGGTACATCATCGGCGGGCTCGTCCTCATCCTCTTCATCGGTGTTTTCATTCTTTTGCGCCGCTCGCCAACAAAGCAAGCTGACGAGGAGGAGAGCACCGTTGCAAGTGAATCTTCACAAGAATGGAGCGAACCAGCACACATGGCACCCACACCATCAGTCGTTCCCGCTTACACGGAGCGCATTACGCCGCAGTTCCAATCGGCGGTTGCGCAACCCGCGGCACAGGTGGTTTCCTCCAGCGCCACCTTCCTGAATGCCCTCAAGGACGAGCTTTTCTCCATCGAGACAGACAAGCTCAACGGCCTGCTCAGCGACAATGAGTACGGAGAGGCCAAGTTTGCCATCGACGTGCTGTTGAAGCGTACCCTCAAAAAGGGCTGAGTTGTGGCGGTAACTCCAAGACCAGGGCAAGGCGTGATGAGCGTGTGCCCTGGTCTTTGCCTTGCATCAAGAACGGAGGCTGCACGTTGAAAACCCTCTTTCGCTCGCTGTTGTATCTGTGCCTGATTGTCTGGCTCGGCGCTGAACTCTTTTTCCCTGTTGTAGCCGCCTTCAGCTTTGGCACACTCAGCCCCGATACGCACACCGCAGGCACCATCGTCGGCGGGCTGTTGCACATTCTGCACAATGTCGGCCTGGTCACGGGCATTGTGGCCATCGCGCTTCTGGCACTAACCCCCGCATGGCGCATTTACAAGGCACGCGAGGCGCTCACGGCCATCGCGCTGCTCGCCTTCATGCTTCTTCTCACCGCCTTCTCGCAGTTCATCGTCACCCCGGCCATGGAGCGGAACCGCATTGCAGCTGGCGGAGATATCCGCCGCGCCGGCCCGGGCAACCCGTATGCGCACGACTTTGACCGCCTGCATGTGCGCAGCGAGCACATCGAGGAGGCCATTGTGCTTTGCGGGCTGCTGGTCGTCGTCGTCATCGCCCACGCGGAGACAACCCGCGTGTGAGGCTCAATACGGTGTGAAACCGCAGCGAGGATGTTTTTGTGAACAAGCTTTCCGTTACGCTAGGCGTGCTTGCCGCCATCGCCGATGTCCTCGGCGGGCTGGTCCTGGTCCGCGCAAAATCCATTGAACGCTACCTCCGCTACTTCGTCGCCCTCGGCGCCGGCTTCCTCATCGCCACCGCGCTCATCGAGATGGCGCCGGAAAGCTTCCGCCTCAACCCAGCCCTCGCCCCGCTCCTCATCATGGCCGGCTACGCCGCCATTCACCTCCTCGAGCACACCATCAACGCCCACTTCCACTACGGCGAGGAGACCCACAGGGGCGAGTTCCTCAGCGCCAACAAAGGGCTCTCCGTCCTCGCCGGCCTCGCCGTCCACGCGCTCTTTGACGGCGTCGCCATCGGCGCCGGCTTTGCCGTCTCCGCAAACCTCGGCTGGCTCATCTTCCTCGCCATCCTGCTCCACAAAATGCCCGAGGGCTTCACCATGGCCAGCGTCATGCTCGCCAGCGGCCTCAGCCGGCGTTCCGCGCTGCTCTCCGCCGTCGTGCTCGCCGCGGCCACCATCGTCGGCGTCCTGCTCATGGAACTCGCCCCGCGGCTGCTGCCCTACGGCCTGCCCATCTCCGCCGGCGTCGCCCTCTACGTCGCCGCCACAGACCTCGTCCCCGAGGTCAACCGCGAACCAGGCATCAAAATGGCCCTCGTCTTCTTCGCCGGCGTGGCGGGGTTCATCATCGTGGAGAAACTTTTTTAGAAAATCAACTCCCGGCCTGTAGGCAATTTCAGGCCGGGAGTGAATGCAATTAATATGCGTATGCGGTAAAGAGATAGTGACCAGTGTCATTCTGACGGAAAACATCAAACAAATACCCGTTATAGACTGATACGGATGGTGGCCCTCCCATTGTCCATCCAACCTCGATTGGCGCGGAATAATGAATGCCATCAGAAGAGTAGGTATAGAAAAGATGGTCACCAGATGAATTTTGACGGAATGCTATGTAGAAAATGTTGTTATATACTGCTAGCGATACCGCTGTGCTAGTGTGAGAGCCTGTTGCTCCTTGGTTCAAATAAAAATTTACACCATCTGATGATTCTGCCAGGTAAATATAATGACTTCCAGAGGTGTCACGATATCCAGCAAAAAGTTTTCCATTGAATACGCCGAGCCCAGGGCTATCTCCAAGTGAAAAATTGGAATAGACTGATGGCGTATTATATGTACCGAGCGTAGTGATTGTGTCAATACCAAGTGTAGAGGTGGAGGTGCGAAATCCGATGTAAAGCTTATTGTTATATACAGTCATGCTGGGTGAGTCTAGAGCGGTGACATTTGATGAGGTAAAGCTGTTTAATAGATACCCGAAATTGATGCCATCAGAAGTGTAGACATAAGAGCCGCCCCCGTAATTATCGATAAATGCGACAACCAAACTGCCATTAAATACTGCCAGTGATGGATTGCCGTATGAATAAACAGTTTGTGGCCCTGAGACCTTAACCTGAACTGGCGTACTGAAGATGGTTCCATCAGTTGTGGAGGTAAGCCATACTTTTCCATTCAATGAATTATCGGCGTAAGCGACATAGAGCTTGCTATTCCAAACCGCAGTGCCAACACCACCGACTCCATTCAATTGTCCGCCAACTTGGATCCAGGAAATTTCGTATGGGTTGCTCCAAGTAAGTGTCTGCGCATTTGAGACGAGTGGTAGCGCACTTATGCCGAAGCCAAAAATGGCCAACAGTAACAAGAAGGGGCGTGTAAAAAATGAATGTTTGAACATCTCATTTACTCCTTTTCGGTTGGTTGAATTCGGATATTAATCCGTAAACGAAAAATATCAAAGTAAACAGGACCCTGCAAAACGGAATTATTTAGATTAAGTCATCGGCACGTTACCAATGTACCAAGTGAGAAAGATTGGGAAATGTTACTGTACGAATAATTCCGGTTCAAGCATAATAGATTTTGGAGAAAAAATACAATGTCCCACGTGCTTTTAACCGGCGGAGCCGGATTTTTTGGTGGAGTCTTGAAGCGCCGTTTGCTTGCGGAAGGCAACACAGTAGTGAGTGTTGATCTGGAGATGGATCAGGACACGCATCCCGGTTTGACCAGCATTCAGGGCGATTTGCGCGATCGATCTCTGATCAAAAAACTCTTTGCAAATCATCGTTTCGATGCTGTTTATCATGTTGCCGCACAACTGGCTCACGGCATGAAAATTGATAAAAATCTTTTATGGACTTCAAATGTTGACGCCACACGGCTGCTTGCAGAATGCGCGCGCGAGGCGGGTGTAAAGCCTTTTATTTTTATCTCATCCAATTGCCTTTGGGCTTCGAACCTCGGTCATCCGGTCAACGAGGAAAACGATCTGCCGGCACCAGCCGAGATTTATGGCCGTTCAAAACTCGCCGCTGAGCAATTGCTGCAAGAATTTGCTGATGACATGAATGTGGTCATTCTGCGCAGTCCGACAATCATCGACGAAGGAAGGCTGGGTTTGCTTGGCATCCTGTTTGAATTCATCGATGACCATAAAACGGTCTGGGTCGTCGGTGATGGCGGCAACCGTTATCAATTTATCTATGCGGATGATCTGGCATCGGCATGCATTCTCGGCTCACGCTACGGCAAATCAGATCTGTTTCATATAGGTTCGGATCATGTTGGGACGATGCGGGAGGTTTATGAATCCGTCATTCGCAAGTCTGGCAGCAAATCAAAAGTGAGGTCTTTGCCGCAAAAGGTGACCATCGCCATGATGCAGCTGGCGCATTATTTGAGGATCTCTCCCCTTGGCCCGTATCACTACAAAATGATCGCCGAAAGTTTTGTCTTTGACACCAGCCGAATCAAGAAGAATCTTCACTGGTCCCCGACATTAACCAATGAACAAATGCTGCTCAAGTCGTATGAGTACTACCGCCGGAATCGTGCCGAGATTGCGAGCCGCACAGAAGCATCCGCGCATCGAAAAGTTACGCCGATGGGCGTTATCAGAGTATTGAAATGGCTCTCGTAAATTATCTTGGTTCTCATTAGTTGGTTACTAGAGCTGAGTCATATGCTGATGCTGTATATACATATTTTTGTCCTCTGTCAGAAGTCTACCGAATCAGGCATTTTTTCAATGTACGATGGAGGAAGTGCCCGAAACGCCATATCCACAAGTGTGATGCTGGAGCCATTCATTTGACCCGTAGCAAGTTTCTGAACAAATTCTCCGTTCTGCTTTTTACCTTTACCGGCATCCTTGTCATGGGCTACCACCCCGGTATTGAAGACGACGGCGTTTATCTCGCAGCTATCAAGTCGAGGCTCGATCCAATGCTCTATCCGCGTGATGCGGATTTTTTCCGATTGCAATTGCAGGCATCACAGTTTGACACATGGATGGCATGGTTCAGCCGAATGGCGCATTTGCCGGTTGGCTGGGCCGTGCTCCTTGTGCAGTTCGCGGCCATCTTCCTGGTGTTGTGGGCGGGGCGCTTCATTTTGCGTTATCTTTTCGAAGATCCAAAGGCGGTGTGGGGCGGAGTTGCGTTGCTCTCCGCCATGTTGACGCTGCCCGTTGCCGGAACCGCGCTCTATATCGCCGACCAGCACCTGCACCCGCGCATTCTGGCCACGGCACTTGCCATGCTTGCGCTCACGCGCATCCTCAAGCGGCAATACTGGCTTGCACTGCCCCTGCTGTTGGTTGGCTTTCTCATGCACCCCATCATGGGGGCATTCGGCTTTTCCTTTGCGTTTTTCTTATGGCTGGCACACAGCAACTGGAAGCCGGGCTGGTTTCAAGCGGGGCACGCCTCCTTGGCGCTGGCTTTGCCGCTCTCCTGGCTGACAGATCCGCCGACAACCATATGGCACAAAGCGCTGGAATCACGCCAATATATGAACCTGTATCACTGGGAGTGGTATGAGTGGCTGGGCGCGCTTGCCCCCATCCTTCTCTTTGGCATCCTGTGGCGTGTGGCGCGCGGGCGGGGCGATGAAAAGCTCTCGCGCTTTGCCCTTGCCGTTTTTGCTTTCGCCGTTTTTCAGCAGTTGGTGGCGTTTGTCATGCTGACGCCGCCGCAATTCATCCGGTTGCTGCCGCTGCAGCCCATGCGTTATCTGCAATTGGTTTACATTTTTCTGCTGCTCCTGGGCGGGGCTTTGCTGGGCAAATACCTGCTGCGCTCGCGTATTTGGCTGTGGTGCGTTTATCTGTTGCTCATCAACCTGGGCATGTTTGTCGGCCAGCAACAGCTTTATCCCGCGACCGCCCACTTTGAACTGCCCGGGTTTGACAGCGGCAACAAGTGGTTGCAGGCCTTTGATTGGATCCGCAACAATACCCCGGTGAACGCCTACTTCGCACTCGACCCGCGCTATCTGAAGCGCGACGGCGAGGACTATCACAGCTTTCGCGCGCTGGCGGAGCGCAGCCAGATGGCCGATGACATCAAGGATACCGCTGTTGTTGTTTTGGCGCCCTCACTGGGCCCGCGCTGGGAACGCGAAACCGACGCGCTGGCCAACTGGCAGAACTTCAAACTGCCCGACTTCGAGCGCCTCAAGCGCGACTTCGGCGTGGACTGGGTGCTGGTCGATTTGAACCAGGACCCGGGCCTCGATTGCCGCTGGCACAATGGAACACTCGCGGTTTGCAAAATTCCTTAGCCGTGGGTGGAAGTGTGTCCAAGCGCGGTACAGTAAACTGATACTTGGGCGCAGAATTAAAGCGGCGCTGCGGTTGCACACGCATTTCTCCGCCTCCTTTGTGCCCCCGGTCCACGAGCCCCTGTATGCCCAACTTATCGCAGCGCCTGATTCTCGGTGGTTTTTTTGTTGCGGGCCTCACCATCGCGCTAGCCGTCTGGGCGCACAGGCTGCTGCTCGCCGCGGGTCGCGCTTCCGCGCTGCCGGCATTGCTTGCGATGGGTGTTCTTCTCGCCCTCGGGCTGACCATCTTTTTTGTCCTGCGGCCCATCCACAACCTCGCCCGCGACGCCCGCCGCATCGCGCAGGGCGACCTGGACCATCGCATTGAGTGGACGGGGCGCGACGCGCTGGGCGTGCTTGCGACGGAGTTGAACCGTCTGGCCATCCGTCTGCGCGACCTGCGCAACACCGAGGCCGGCCGCCGCCAGATGGAGTACCAGCTCTCCGACGCCGTCTTGCAGTCCATCTTCGAGCCCATCATCGTCACCGACGGCAAGGGCCATGTGCTCAAGCTCAACCAGGCTGCCTCGGAGCTGCTTGGCGATGCGGCCGGCGACCGCATGGCGCTGGCCAACACGCCCGGCGGAGAAAAAATACTCGAGGCCATTCGCGACGCTGTCAGTTTGCAAAGGCCGGTGGCCGCCGAGGGTGACGCGGCGCTTTTGCCCATGCGCGTCGGCGCAAGCCAGCGCAGCTTCCGGCTCAGGACCACGCCGATGCGCGACGCGGACGGGCGGCTGCTGGGCGCCGTGACCACGCTCGAGGATGTGACCAGCCTTGAGGAAACAGACCGCTTCAAGACCCAGTTCATCTCCGTGGCCAGCCGCAGGTTGCGCGACCCGCTGCTGAAATTGCGCCGCGCGCTTTACACCATCGGACGCGGTTATGCCGGCGAATTGAAGCCGCTCCAAACCGAGTTGCTGTCCTCGAGCATCCACGAGACGGAAAAGCTGGATGACATCATGGCCGACCTGATCGAGGTCGCCGAGCTCGACAGCGGCAAGCGCGAGATGGTTCCCGTCAAGTTGCGCCCGCTTGCCGAGTTGCAGGCCGCGCGCGACCGCTTTGCCGACGAGGCGGCGGAGAAGCGCATCCGCATCGAGGTCCGGGCCTATGCCGACCTCTCCTACATCGAGGCCGATCGGCGCGCGCTGCGCTCCATCCTTGACAACCTGATTGCCAACGCGCTGCGCTACACCTACGCCGAGGGCGAGGTGCTGTTGATGGCCGAAGAGCACAAGGACATGGTCCGCTTCACGGTCAGCGATACCGGGCGCGGCATTGAGGCCGAGCGGCTCAGCCATATCTTTGACCGTTTCAGCTCGTTCAGCGAGAAGGGCAGCGGCATGGGCCTGGCCCTGGTGCGGCGCCTTGTGGAGGCGCTGGGCGGGAAAATTTCAATTGAAAGCCGGCTGGACCACGGCACCACCTTCCACTTCACCATCCCCGTCTCACGCGTCAAGGAGATGGAGCACCCTGTGGAGGTGGGCTGATGAACGAGCTGCAATTTGAGCGCGAACAGGAACCAGGGCGCCTGCGTGTTTATCTCGGCGCCGCGCCCGGTGTCGGCAAGACGTACCACATGCTCACTGACGCGCACATTGCCCGCTCACTCGGCAAGGACATTGTCATCGGCCTGGTCGAGCCACACAAACGCCAGGAAACCATTGACCAGGTGCGCGACCTTGAAATCATCCCCGAGCGCGTGATTCCTTACAAGGGCGTGAACCTCAGGGAGATGGACCTGGACGCGGTGCTGGCACGCCGTCCGGAGATTGTGCTGGTCGATGAACTGGCCCACACCAATGTACCCGGCTGCCGAAACCACAAGCGGTATGAGGATGTGCTGGAGATTCTGGATGCCGGCATCAATGTCTGGACCGCGGTCAATATCCAGCACCTTGAGACGCTCAATGATTCGGTCAACCGCTCGGCCAACACCCAGATACGCGAAACGATTCCAGACAGCTTTTTGAAGCGCGCCGACGAGGTCATCAACGTTGACATCACCGTTGACGAGCTGCGTTCCCGGCTGCGGCAGGGCAGGATCTATGCGCCGGAAAAAGTGGAGCAATCACTGGCCAACTTTTTCCGCAAGGGCAATTTGAACATGCTGCGCGAGCTCAGCCTCCGCACCACCGCCGAGCAGGTGGGCAACCGCGCCGCCGAGTACCGGCGCACGCAGGGGCTTGAGCAGGCTCCGATACCGGAGAAGGTGCTGGTTTGCCTTTCCACCCGGCCGGGCAGTGAGCGGTTGCTGCGCGTGGGCTCGCGCATTGCCGGCCGCCTGGCCACCAACTGGTACGCCGTGCATGTTGCGCATCCCAACAAGGACCTCGCGCATACCGACCCCGAGGGCTACCAGCGTTTGATGGATTATGAACGCATGGCCCGCGACCTGGGCGCGCAGGTTATCACGCTCACCGACAAAAACCCGTCGGATGCGCTCATCCGGTTTGCGCAGCAGGAGAATATTTCGCACGTGGTATTCGGGCAGCCGGTGCGCTCGCGCTTCGATATTTTTATCCGGGGCTCGGTGCTCAACCGCTTCCTGGCCGAGCTGCGCGATGTCACCGTGCAGGTTGTGCCGATGAAATCAGCCACAAAAAAGCAATGACCGGGCAGGCCGCCGGCTCAGCGAAAAAACTCGCACTGTGATAATTTGGAAAGAGCGGAAATTTTCCGTGAGCTCGTAGCTCAGTAGGTAGAGCAACGCCCTTTTAAGGCGTGGGTCCTGGGTTCGAATCCCAGCGAGCTCACCATTCATATCCAGCCAAACCCCACCCCCGCAATTCAAGCTGTTGGTTTTTCCGGTGCCGGCATGGTGGCCAGGAATTTTTCTGCAAACTCCCGGCTGTACTCCTCCAGCAACGTCTCCACACGCCGCGCATCGTGCGAGCGCACAATCAGCCCGGCGTGGTGCGCCTTCTTCATCCGGTGGACAATCTCCGGCGCGTTGAATGCCTCGGTCTCCGGTTCTGCGCTTTTGGCCAGGCAGAGCACGCTGCCCGCGTAGTCATCGTGCGTGGCAGGCAGCGTGTAGGGCTGGTGGCGCAGATGCGCAATCTCCAGCCGCGCCCACTCGCGCCATAGGTTGATGCCGGTCGAATACCCGACCAGGTCCGCGATGAAGGCGCCGCCGACGCGTGCCGCTATCTCAAGAAAGTAGAGCCTGCCATCGGCGTGCGCCCGGATGAATTCCGCATGGGTGATGCCGCGCCGCAGGCCAAAGGCGGGAGCCAGGCGCAGGTTGAAATCGCCCAGGGCGAGCCACACCGGGCTCGTGCGCTCCACGGTCTGCGTGGTGAAAACGCCGCCCTCGTGCATCACCTGCATGGGCGGTTTTCCGTATTTGTGAACCGCCGAAAAGACCACGCGCCCTTCGTCGATGATCGAATCCACGTGGTAGATTTCACCGGGCACAAACCGCTCCAGCACAAAATGGCTTTGCCGGTCCCCCAGTTCATCGAGCGTGCGCCACAACTGCGCCGCATCCTCGATGCGGCGGATGCCGAGCGCGGAGGCCTCGGCGCGTGGTTTCAGAAGCCAGGGCGCGGGCACTTGCCCCATGTAGGCGCGCAGCTCGTCGTAATTCACAACCCGCGTGAACTCGGGCACGTCAAACCCAAGCTCCTGCGCCGCCGTGCGCATTGCCAGCTTGTCGCGGTAAAAACTGGTCGTGGTCCTGCCCATGCCCGGCACGCAGAGATGCTCGCGCAGGCTTGCCGCCGTCTCCAGGTCAAACTCATCGAGCGCGATGATGCGGTCGAATTTGCGCCCGCGGAACATCCACGCTACGGTGTTGATGATTTGCTCCAGGGACAGGCCGGCAGGCATGGTGGCCAGGTCTTCCAGCGCCGCTCGCGGCCACTCGGCGTCGCGCAGTTTGTCCAGCGTCAGCAGCGTTGTCTTCACGCCTTCCGCCGCGCACTGGTGTATAAAATCCTGGCCCTTTTCGTAACTGGCAATGCATAGGAAGCGTTCGTCATGACTGGCCATCGTCCCACCTCCCGGGTTGCACGAATCTTAGCCATTACTATTACACAACCGCCGTAAGAGTTTCCTTGAATCCACACCCATCAAGTAAAGTTTCAAAAGAGGGAAGGGCAGGGCTGGCCATGCTTCAAGCCGTTGAGATTGTCGCGCTGCACGATGAACGATGCCGCTTATGGCACCAGGAGCCTGATGCGCCCGAACCAACAGCGGGTTGGCTGGCGCTGGTTGCGGCGCAGCACCGCGCCAATTTTGACCTTTGGCACACCGAGGATGAAGCGCGCGTTCCTAATGCGGCTGATTCCGAAATCGCGCGTGTCAAGCGCCTTGTGGACAAGACCAACCAGCGCCGCAACGATTTGGCAGAGGCGTTGGATGTGGCCCTGCTGGAGTACCTTGCCGCAACGGGACTGCCGTCGCCACAGGCCACCCTCCACTCCGAATCACCGGGCCTGATGATTGACCGTCTCTCCATTCTCGCCCTCAAGATCCACCATACCCGCGAAGAAGTGGCGCGTACCGACGCCCCCGCCGGCCATGCGGAACGCAACCGCATGCGCCTTGCGGTGCTGATGGAGCAGCGTGGCGACCTGGGCGCCTGCCTCGATGCACTGTGGCAGCAAACGCTGCGCGGCGAACGCCGATTCAAGCTTTATCAACAGTTGAAAATGTATAACGACCCAACCCTCAACCCGGCGGTTTACCGGCTGGCGCGCTGAGTGGCAACAGAAACGCCGCTCAGGGGGCATTGACTCCCAGGCCCTCTCTGCGTATAACTTGTGCGAGAGCATGGATGTGGTTTCGGACATGTTTCTAAGCACACCCGTTCCTTCAGCGTGCCGTGGGCCGATGGCCGCGCGGCCGGACGGCGATCCATAAGAGGCAAGTACATTGGCATTCGGTCGAAAGAAAACCCCGGTAGATGGCGAAGCGAAGCCGGCAGCTTCCAGGAACGTGGTTCTGGCCCAGGAGATGCAGGCTTATCAATCCGCTGTGCAGTTGATGCAGCAGGGAAAATTTGAAAAAGCCCTGGCCGCATTCGAAAAATTCCTGCCCGGTGCCCCCGCACTGCTGCAGGAGCGCTGTCGTATGTACATCGCCGCCTGCCAGCGGCAAATCAACCAGCACCAGCGCGTTTTCAACACGCCTGAGGAACAATGCGATTACGCCGCCTCACTGGTCAATTCAGGCGACTATGAGGACGCGCGCGAGCAGTATTTCGCTATCCTCGACAAACATCCCGCCGCCGATTATGCCTTTTACGGCCTGGCCATTCTCGAGGCGGTCACCGGCAATGTGGAAGCGTGCTTGGACAACCTGAACCGCGCCATTGAACTCAACCCACGGAACCGCACACAGGCCCGATCGGATACAGATTTTCAGGGCGTGTTCGATGATCCGCGTTTTACCGAATTGCTGTATCCGGAAATTGCCTGAGGACTTCAGTGAACCCCTCACCGAACGAGCAGAGCGGGCTGCGCGTTGTTGCGCTGGGCGGCGGAACCGGCCTGTCCACCTTGTTGCGCGGTTTGCGCCGCATTGTCCAGGCCCCTGGCCAGTCTTTTGACGACCCCGACTTTGATTCCTCCGAGGTGGTGATTGCAGACCTTGCCGCCGTTGTCACGGTCACGGATGACGGCGGCTCCAGCGGACGGTTGCGCCGTGACTTCAACATGCTACCCCCCGGCGACCTGAGAAACTGCATGGTCGCGCTCAGCGGCGACGAGGACGTGCTCACCAAACTCTTCCGCCACCGCTTCCGCTCCGGCGATGCGCTCGAGGGCCACAACTTCGGCAATCTCTTTGTCGCGGCACTCACGGAGATAACAGGCGACTTTGCCCACGCCATTCAACTGGCATCAAAGATTCTTTCCACCCGCGGGCGCATCTACCCCGTGACCACCGCCAACGCCACGCTGGTCGCCCGCATGGGCGATGGCTCGCTAGTCCGCGGCGAAACCAATATCACCGCCAGCCGGCAGAGAATCGCCGAATTGATGCTCGATCCACCCGAGGCCTTCGCACTTCCTGAGACGCTTGAGGCGGTTGATCGCGCAGACCTCATCACCATCGGGCCCGGCTCGCTTTACACTTCGCTCATCACCAACCTGCTGGTCAAGGAGCTGCCACAGGCCCTGGCCCGCGCCAAAGGCACGCGCGTCTACATCTGCAACCTGATGACCCAGGCCAACGAGAGCCTCGACCTCACCGCCTCCCAGCACATTGAGCGCATCTACGAGCACACCGGGGCGCCCATCTTTGATTACGCGCTCGTCAACACCGCGCCTTTTTCCCCGCAGACGCTCTCCCGCTACGCCGCCGAGGGCGCAAGCCCCATCGAGGCGGATATCGAACGCATCGAATCGCTCGGCGTCCACTGCATCCCCGGCAACTTCGCATTGGAGGACCAGTTCATCCGCCACGACGCCATTCGTGTCGTCAAGGCGCTGTTGCGCTTGATGGCAAATACTGGTACGCCGTCGCAGCGCGCGCGCTGAGGGGCAATTTCCACTTTCCAAAATCACGCCCGCAACGTAGAGTATCTAAGGTGCCTTGCCGCCGCCAATGCAGCCCCGGCAGCAAGCCAACCTCGAGGAGGATCACCGCATGATGCGTCAATCCATTTTCACCATCGCCGTTCTCGCACTCTTCAGCGCCGCCGCCGTGGCCCAGGCGCACAAGGCCGGCCTTTACGATATCACCACCACCATGGAGTTCAAGCAGGCTCCCTTCATGCAAATGCCTGGCGCATCCTCCCCCCTGTCCGCCCCACACAGCGAGCAGGTCTGCGTCTCCCAGGCCATGATTGACAAATACAACGGTGTCGTCCAGCGCCCCGGTGGCCCCGGTGGCCAGCAGCAGGATTGCAAGATGACCAACTTGAATAAAACCGCCACCGGCATGACCGGGCAATTGGTTTGCACCGGGCACACGAACGGAAAGGCTGATATCCAAATGACATGGGGCGACGGCAACAGCTACACAGGCACCATGCACTTTATCGGGCAGATGCAGATGGGTGCCCAATCCCGGCCATTCGAGTACGTCGTACACATCTCTTCCACCTATAAGGGAGCAGATTGCGGGTCGGTAAAGCCTCTCGACATGCCGGCAAATTAGTACGCAGCGTCAACTTCCCAGGTTGAGGTTGATTTTTGCAATTTGCGCAGGGAATTGGTTGCCCAGGGGTTCGTCATCACTGATTCTGCGAGTGCTGTGCGCCCCTGAAGCGAAACCAGTGTCACTGTATCCCGAAGCCAATAAACTGAAGTCAACGCGACCATCAGGGAGCGGCGATTTTTCACGAAACTCAACAGGCCATATCAACTTTGGTTTCCTTTAAAGCAACAATTCGTAGCAAAAATGGATTATTTCTAATTACTTAAAACCTTTTATTTGAATGGAATAAATCGCATTGTGACCAGCATCACACTCCTCAGTGAGCTATCGCACCGATAGTTGTTTACCAACCGCCTATCTTGACCTAGTGAACTGAGCAGGGTTTCCCCAAACCCAATGAAGCTACTCATTCACTACCCTGGGAGGTCGTCATGCTGGCAACATTTGATTCCAGAATTCATGGTGCGCTGCCTGTGCGCAATTCCAATCATGGTCACAATACTGTCTTTGGGCAACCGCGCATTACCGATTGCCAAAGCTGCCAACACCGCTCCTCGCGCCTCTTTTGCAATTTAAGCGATGAGGCGCTTGATTACTTCGGCGAGATTGGCACACGCGCCTCCTTTCCCCGTGGCGCCGTGATCTTCAATGAGGGTGACTTGGCTGACAGCGTGGTGTTGCTCTGCTCCGGCCAGGTGAAACTCTCCTGTACCAGCCGGGATGGCAAAACGATGATTTTGAAAATCGCCGGGCCGGGCGATGTGCTCGGGCTTGGCGCTGTGGTGGCGGGAACGGCCTACGAATTGACCGCGCAGGCCATTGAGCCTGTCCAGATCAACACCATCCGCCGCAAGGATTTTCTGGCTTTCCTCAATAAATTCGGCGAGGCCAGCATGCACGCCGCCCAGGCTCTCGGCTCGGAGTACAAAACCGCCTTTATGGATGCCCGCCTGCTCGCGCTGGCCTCCTCGGCCTCAAGCCGACTGGCCCGCGTCCTTATCGACTGGGCGCGCAGCGCCTCCTGTGGTCACCAGGAGCTTAAATTTACCATGGCGCTCACCCATGAGGAACTGGGTAACATGTCCGGCACATCCCGTGAGACGGTCACGCGCCTGCTGGGCAAGTTTCAGAAGGAAAAACTGATTGAGATACATGGCGCCACGATACGTATTCTAGCGCCGGAGAAATTTGAGCAGTTGGCGATTGCCTGAGCGCGGCGCTGAAAGGAATTCCCCGGAGGAGCGGTATGCAAAATGACAAAAATGTAAGCTCGCTTGGTGACGCAGGTCACAGCAGCCCACCGCATGTAATTTCTAGGGTTCAAATGATGGGCGATTTAAACCTGCATCACTCCGAATTCAGGCATGTCCTGTTGGCGACAGACTTGACCTCGATCTCAGCCTTGGCCGCGCAGTATGCCACTCGTCTCGCGGGCCAGGCGGCGGCGCGTCTGAGCATTCTTCATGTGTTCAACCCTGTCCGGATGCCCCATTCGGACACAATCGGCGCCCATCCCACGCCGCAGGAGGTCCGCAAACGCGAGGCCGACCGCCTGGATGCAATGGTCGACTCAGTCAGGAAGCAACTACCCGGCGCGGAAAAACATTTACTGGACGGCGAGCCTATTCCCGTTGTCATTGAATACGCCAATCGCGAGCATGCGGATTTGATCATCACCGGCACCCACAGCTCGCGCACTTTTGACCGCCTGTTGCTTGGTTCAACGGCGGAGGCGATTGTGCGCAAGTCGCCCTGCCCGGTGATGACCATCGGCCCGAACGTCTCGCTGACGTATGAGGCGGAGCGGCCGTTCACCCGCATCTTGTGCGCCATGGACTTTGGCGATGCCGCCTAGTCGGCGGCACCGATGGCGA
>JAJXXN010000048.1 GCA_021781075.1 Acidobacteriota bacterium
ACCTGAACATTGGCGCGGGGCGCATTGTGCAGATGGACATTACGCGCATCGACGTGATGGTCGCCGAAAACTCGTTTTTGAAGAACAAGGCAATTGTGGCTTCGTTTGAACATGCCCAACAGGATGGCCGCGCGCTGCATTTGATTGGGCTGGTCTCGGATGGTGGTGTTCACTCGCATGAGGAACATTTGTATGGTTTGCTGCGCGCTGCGAAGGAGTTTGGACTGACGCGGGTTTTTGTGCACGCATTCCTGGATGGGCGCGACACTCCGCCGGACTCGGGCGCGGGCTATGTGGCGAAACTTGAGCAGAAGATGCGTGAGATCGGCATTGGCAAGATTGCGAGCGTGAGCGGGCGCTACTACGCCATGGACCGCGACAAGCGCTGGGAGCGGCAGAAGAAGAACTTTGACGCAATGGTGCAGGGCAAGGCCGAAGGCGGCACGGCGAAGGACGCGGTCGCTGCCATCAAGGCGAGCTATGAGAAGAAGGTCTTCGACGAGTTCGTGATCCCCTTTGTGATGGTCGACGAGAGGGGCGTTCCGGTGGCGCTGATCCGGAGCGGCGACGCGGTGCTGAACTTCAACTTCCGCGCGGACCGCGCGCGGCAGGTGACGCGGGTGCTAATGCGCGAAAGCGGCATCAACGCTGCGGGCGGGCGCGACCTGGACCAGTGGGAATCGCTCGATGAGATGATTCCACGCTCTGCCATCCCGACTGGGTTGCAATACACCTGCATGACCCAGTACGACGAGAAATATGCACTGCCCGTGGTGAGCCCGCCACAAATGATGGAGCACATCCTGGGGAACATCCTGGGGGGCGAGAAAAAGCGTAATCTGCGGACCGCGGAAACGGAGAAATACCCGCACGTGACCTTCTTTTTCAACGGTGGCGAAGAAAAGCCGTTTGATGGCGAAGAACGCGAGTTGATCCAGAGCCCGAAGGTTGCCACTTATGATTTGCAGCCGGAGATGAGTTCGGTTCAAGTGGGCGCGGTCATTGAGAAGGCGATCCTCGACCCGACTTTTGATGTGGTGATCTCGAACTTTGCGAACCCCGACATGGTGGGGCACACGGGCAGCTTGCCGGCGGCAATCAAGGCCGTGGAAGCGGTGGACATCCAACTGGCAAAGTTGTACAAGGCCGTCAAACAGCGCAATGCAATTTGGATTGTGACGGCGGACCACGGCAACTGCGAGACGATGGTGGACCCGTTGACGGGCGGGCCGCATACGGCACATACGACCAACCCTGTGCCCTTCATACTTGTGAGCGAGGAGGGCAAGGGATTCGGCTTGCGGAAGGACGGGTCGCTGCGCGATATATCGCCCACAATCTTGAGTTTGCTGGGCGTGCCTTTGCCCAAGGAGATGACGGGCGCGGATATGCGGGTGAAAATCTGATGGCCAGCTACAAGCAACAACTGTTGAGTTTGCTGGCGCGGACGAGCTTCAGGCTCGGCGAGTTCAAGTTGTCGGCCGGCGGCACGAGCGACTATTACATCGATTGCCGGACAACGACGCTCCATGCGGAGGGCGGGCGGCTGACGGGCCACGCGGTCCTTGAGTTGCTGGAGGAGAATGAGATTTCCGCCGACGCGGTGGGCGGGTTGACGATGGGCGCGGACCCGATTGTTTCCAATGTGGCAACAGCAAGCGCGTGGCAGGCACAGCAGTACCCGGGCGCGATGTTGATGCATGGGTTTCTGATACGCAAAGCCGAGAAGGCGCACGGAACGGGCCGGCGCGTTGAGGGCTTTTGCAAGGCGGGGGCGCGGGTTGTGATTGTGGACGACGTGTGCACTTCGGGCGCGTCAACCATCGAGGCGATCCAAGCGGCGCGCGAGGCGGGCATGGTGGTTGTGGCCGCGGCGTGCATTGTGGAACGCGAGGAAGCGGGAGGCCGCGCGCATGTGGAAGCGGTGCTTGATGGCGCGCCCTTCTTGCGCCTGTTCACTGCGCAGGATGTGCGCGCGGAGCATGTGAAGCAGCCTGCCGTTTGACGCGGGCAAAGCGGCTGTTGAAAAAACGATATACTTCCATCACACCATTGAGACAGGGGCCAACGCCCCTGTTCTTTTTGGATAAGCCTGCGCACGGGCCGAAGGCCTAGCCCCGCGCCGGGCAATTACGGGACCACTGTTCCTGAAGCCGCCATGGACCTTTACGAGAAAATTCGCAGCCTGCCGACGCAGCCGGGCGTGTATCTCTACAAGAACGCGCGGGGCACCGTGATTTACGTCGGCAAGGCGAAGAACCTGCGCGCGCGGGTTCGCTCGTATTTGCTGGAGAGCTCGCAGGCCAATGCAAAGACCGGCTCATTGATGCGGGAGGCGGTTGACCTTGAATATATCCTGGTTGGCAACGAGATCGAGGCGCTGGCGCTTGAGAGCAACCTGATCAAGCAGAAGCAGCCGCGCTTCAATGTGCTTTTGCGCGACGACAAGTCATACCCGTATGTGAAGCTGACGCTTGCCGACCGCTTCCCGAAGGTCTTTGTGACGCGGAAGATTTTGAAGGACGGCGCCGCATATTATGGGCCGTATTTCCCAGGCAGCCTGGCGTATCGCGTGGTGGAGCTGATTCACCGGAGCTTTTTGATCCCGAGCTGCAAGGTGGACCTTTCACGTTATCATCCGCGGGCGTGCCTGGAGTATTACATTCATCGCTGCCTGGGCCCGTGCGTGGAGGGTTTGACCACGCCGGATGAGTTCAAGCAGGCGGTGAAGCAGGCGAGCATGGTGCTGGAAGGGCGCGCCGATGAACTGGAAGAGGAACTGCGTGGGAAGATGGAGGCCGCAGCCGAGGCGGAGTTGTTTGAGGCGGCGGCCAGGCTGCGCGACCAGATTTCCACGCTGCGGCAATTGCAGGAGAAGCAGCGCGTTGCGACGACGGACACCGACGACGCGGATGTGTTTGGTTATCACTTCGAGGATGGGATGCTGGCGGTGAACCTCTTCCATATGCGCGAGGGGAAGATTGTGGACCGGCGGGAATTTTTTTGGGATGAACTGCCGGAGGGGTTTGAGCATGGGACGGCGGGTGATGAGGATGGAGGCCGGCACTTCAGCCCGGAAAGGTTTTTTGCGACGCTGTTGAGCCAGCTTTATATTGACGCGCATTATGTACCCGGCTCGATTCTTGTCCCGGTGGAGTTTGAGGAGCGTGAACCGCTGGCGGAATTGCTGACGGAACGAAGGAAGCACAAGGTGGAGATTACTGCGCCACTCAGGGGTGAAAAGCGTTCGCTGGTGGACCTTGTTTGCCAGAACGCACGCCACTCCCATGCGCAGCGCTTCCGGGTGCTGGAGCCAAGCCAGAAGGCGATCCAGGAGGCGCTGGCGGACGCGCTGATGCTGCCGGGGCTTCCGGAGCGGATTGAATGCTTTGATATCTCGCACATCCAGGGTGCGGAGACAGTGGCCTCCCTGGTGGTGTGGGAGAAGGGCGGGATGAACAAGCAGCTCTACCGCAAGTTCAAGGTGAAGACCGTGGAGGGTGTGGATGATTTTGCCTCGATGCGCGAGGTGGTGGGGCGGCGATACAAGAGGCTGCGCGATGAAAAGCAGCGATTCCCTTCACTGATTTTGATTGATGGCGGCATTGGGCAGTTGCACGCGGCGGCCGAGGCACTGGAAGCGTTGGAGTTGGAGAAGGACGGGTTAGCCGTGCCGCCGCTGGCCTCGATTGCAAAGAAGGAAGAGATTATTTACCTCTATGGCAACGAACAGGAACCGGTGGTGCTGGAGCGGCGTTCGCCGGTATTGCATTTGATCCAGATGATCCGCGATGAGAGCCACCGCTTTGCAGTGGGCTACCACAGGCAGCGGCGCACCATGCGCGACCGCGAGAGTGAGCTGGAGGCAATTCCCGGGGTGGGGTTGCAAACGCGGAAACGCTTGCTGACGCACTTTGGCAGTTTGCGGGCGGTGGAGCAGGCAAGCACGGAAAGCCTGGCTGCTGTGCTGCCGCCGAAGACAGCCCATGCCGTGTGGGAGTATTTCCATCCAGAGAAATGATTTTGGCCAGAAAGAGGGATTGCTCTTCCTCCATGCGGCAAGATTTATTACCTGCCTCATAGTTGCGTGCCACATGATAGGCTCATAAAAAACATGAGCGGAAGAATGACCAATCAAGAGCTGCCGCGCGTGCTGGGCGTGGGCCATGCGACGGCGATCGCAGTGGGAACAATCATCGGCAGCGGGATTTTTCTGGTGCCGCACGAGATGATGCTCGATACCGGCTCTTCTGGGCTGGTTTACCTGGCGTGGGTGGTTGGCGGGCTGCTCTCTCTTTTTGGCGCGATGACCTATGCCGAGTTGAGCGCGATGATGCCTGTGACGGGCGGAGAATACAACTACCTGCGCGGGGCATACGGCGATACGACGTCCTTCCTTTACATGTGGACCTGGTTTGCAGTGGCAAAGCCGGCGTCGATTGCCGCCGTGACAATTGGACTGGCGCGCACGCTGGGTATCTTTGAAAACTTTCACTGGCTGGATGCAACGGTGACGGGTTTGCCGGTGCAGTGGTCGCAGGTTTTCGCAATTGCGGTGACGTGGCTGATCACGGGGATCAATTACCTCGGCATCAAGAAGGCCGGGGATTTCCAACTGGTGTTCACGATTTTGAAGGGCGTGCTGATATTGGCCGTGGTGGGATTCTGCTTTGCATCGAGTGCCGGGAACTGGGGGAATTTTGCCACGAACCTGCCTGCGGGCGCGCGGACTATGGGACCGTGGACGGGTTTTATGGCGGCACTGATCGCGACGCTCTGGGCCTATGACGGGTGGAATGACTTGACGATG
>JAJXXN010000017.1 GCA_021781075.1 Acidobacteriota bacterium
ATCTCGGCGACCTGGACGTGGCGTGCCGCGGGCTCGTCGAAGGTGGAGCTGATGACCTCGCCCTTGACGGAGCGCTGCATGTCGGTGACTTCCTCGGGCCGCTCGTCGATGAGGAGGACGATGAGGTAGACCTCGGGGTGGTTGGCGGTGATGGAGTTTGCTATGGCCTGGAGGAGCATGGTTTTGCCGGTGCGGGGCGGCGCGACGATGAGGCCGCGCTGGCCTTTGCCGACGGGGGTGACGAGGTCCATGACGCGCCCGCTGACGGCCTCGCGCACGGTCTCCATCTTGATGCGCTCCTCGGGGTAGAGGGGGGTGAGGTTGTCAAAGAGGATTTTGTTGCGTGTTTCCTCCGGCGACTCGAAGTTGATGGCCTCGATTTTGACCAGCGCGAAATATTTTTCTCCCTCGTGTGGCGGGCGGACGTTGCCGCTGATGCTGTCGCCGGTCTTGAGGTCGAATTTGCGGATCTGCGAGGGCGAGACATAGATGTCGTCGGGGCCCGGGAGATAGTTGTAATCGGGGGAGCGGAGGAAGCCGTAACCGTCGGGAAGGATCTCGAGGACGCCCTCGGCGTAGATGTTGCCTTCCTTTTCGCTTTGCGCCTGGAGGATTTTGAAGATGAGGTCCTGTTTGCGCAGTCCGCTGGTTCCGGGGATTTCAAGGGAGCGGGCAATTTTGCTCAACTCGGTTATGTTTTTTTCTTTAAGTTCTGAGATTGTCATTGTTCACCTGCAAAGGATGGATGTGAGATTGGAGATGGGATTTGAGAAAGGCAGAGAGTTGCGAGAGGCAGGCTACTCATTCTGGAAGGGAATTGGCAATGGCTGGAACTGGAACAAAATCTATGTTACATCAACGCGGAGCAAAAATGCGAAGGCCGGGCGAGCCGAGAGGGTATCAGGACAGATTCGAAGTGATGACTAGAACAGGTCACACCCGGCCAAAGGTTGAATTAAGCTGCACGACGCTGCACAAGCGGAGCCACGGGGATGTTTTGCACCGGGGAGGAACCGCTGGGGTTGTTGTGGCGGAAGCGCACGAGGACATCATTGGTCGTATCCTGCAAGCGGGTGTTTGGCTTGTGCAGTTTACGCGTGGCCTTGCTTGCCAGCTGGCAGAGCTGGTAGCGGTTGGACACATGAGAGAGTGCCCCAAAAATCAAATCAGAACGCATAACGAAGTTCTCCTCTTGTGGTTATCCGCCCGCCGATACTACCTGGCACCGGAGGTGCGGCAATTGATTGAGCCCGGGGGAGTCTTGGTCCAGTCCAGCGAACGTGCTCAGGTGGACAGGAGACACCCTCATATCAATAGACGCACGAAGCCTGCGTCCAGTTACGTGAAATCATCGCGCAATTTTGCACGAATTGGAACAGATGTAGGGGGTAAATCCGTTCCTGGTGTGCCGTTCCAGGGCCAGAGGTCTGGCATTTTCACTTTTGGGCACACCGTCAGGTCAGGAGTCCAGATACCACGTTGCAAATGGCTGATTCAGGCTGGTTTAAGCACTTAACAGAAATCTGCCGGAATCTTTACTCAAAAAAAACCTGCGATACATATAAGTTATACCCCGGATGAGTGCGGGTCAACAGTTTTTTGCGGAGAAAAAGCGATCAGGTATCGGGTGTGGAAAGATTGCTTTTTAAATAATTTAAATCGCTGAAAATAATGTACTTATAATTTTTCAGATCGCCTTGAGAGAGGCAGAGAAAGTGTTGTCGCCAGATGCTTAAATGCAACCCAAATGGTTCAATTTAACAGTTCTCTCAGGGCAGGTCACAACCATATATATGGTTGGCGGTCATGCCCAGTAGCTGCGGTCAAGGGTGCGGTACTGGATAGCCTCGGCCAGGTGCGGGACCTGGATAGCTTCGGCGGCTTCAAGGTCGGCGATGGTGCGGGCGACCTTGAGGATGCGGTCGTGGGCGCGGGCGCTCATGCCTTGCTGTAGCATGGCGCGCTCGAGTAGCCGCTCGGCGTCCGGGCCGAGCTCGCAGTAGGCGCGAATCTGGCGGGTGGACATTTGCGCATTGGAGAATATTTTTTCACCGGCTTTGTGGAAGCGATCACGCTGCCGCGTGCGGGCGGAGAGGACGCGGTCGCGGATCTGCGCGGAGTCCTCGGCCGATGCACCGCCGCGGAGCTCCTTGTATTGGACGGCGGGGACTTCGATGTGAATGTCGATGCGGTCGAGGAGTGGGCCGGAGATTTTTGCGACATAGCGCTGGATCATGGGCGGTGTGCACATGCACTGCCGTGATTTGTCGTTGAAGTAGCCGCAGGGGCATGGGTTCATGGCGGCGGCGAGCATGAAGCGGGCGGGAAAACTAAGGGACATGGAGGCGCGGGCGATGGTGACGGAGTGGTCCTCCAGCGGTTGGCGCAGGACTTCGAGGACGTTGCGGGGGAACTCGGGGAGTTCGTCGAGGAAGAGTAGCCCGTTGTGCGCGATGGAGACTTCACCGGGGCGGGGGATGATGCCGCCGCCGATGAGGCCTGCGTCGGAGATGGTGTGGTGCGGGGCGCGGAAGGGGCGTTGGGTGACGAGACCCTGGGAGGAATCGAGAACGCCCGCGACGGAATGGATCTTGGTGGTCTCAAGCGCCTCATCGAAGGTGAGTGGCGCAAGGATGGACGGCAGGCGTTTGGCGAGCATGGTTTTGCCGGAGCCGGGAGGGCCGATCATGAGTATGTTGTGGGAGCCGGCGGCGGCAACTTCGAGGGCGCGCTTGGCGGTTTGTTGTCCGCGTACATCGCGGAAGTCCGCGGCGAAGTGCTGGAGCTCGCCGAGAAGTTTTTCCGTTTCGATGCGGAAGGGCGGGCGTTGCGCTTGACCCAGTATGGAGGAGTTGAGCAGGTCGATGACGTCGAGGAGTGAGACGACGGGGAAGACGTTGACACCATCGACGACGGCGGCCTCGCGCGCGTTGACGGCTGGGAGGATGAGATTTTGAATGCCGCGCTCGCGGGCGAGGATGGCGATGGAGAGGACGCCGGGTATGGCGCGCACACCGCCGTCGAGGCCGAGTTCACCAACCATGAGAAACGAGGAGAGGTCGTCGATCTTCAATGCGCCGTAAGCGCCGAGGATGCCGATGGCGATGGGCAGGTCAAAGCCGGAGCCTTCCTTTTTAATGTCGGCAGGCGCCAGGTTGATGGTGATGGCGGTTGTGGGAAGCAGGTAGCCGGAGTTTTTGATCGCGGCGCGCACGCGGTCGCGGCTTTCGCGGACGGCGGCGTCGGGCAGGCCGACGGTGTGGAATTGCTCGGTCTCGGTCTGATGACCGCTGTAGTCGACTTCAACCTCGATGAGGTTGGCGTCGATTCCATAGACTGCCGCGCTGAGGGCTTTGTAGATCATGTTGCTCCCGGCCATGGCTGCATTGCGCCTGGCAAGAGACAACGAAGAACGGAGAAAAAAAGAAGCAATTGGTGAAAGCGATTTTAGTTTGGCTTCATTGTACATTCTTGGCGCGCTGCCCGCCGGTGCCAAAGAACAACCGTGTGGCCTAGAATTTGATTGAGGTTAATTCTTCCCATGACGAGTCTGTTTGAAATTTTCAAAATCGGTGTCGGGCCATCAAGCTCGCACACCATGGGCCCGATGCGCGCCGCATGCCGGTTTGTGCGCGAGCTGGGAGCTGCGACGGAGCGGGTGAGCCGTGTGCGGGTGGACCTGTATGGCTCCTTGGCGCTGACGGGCATCGGCCACGCGGTGGACCGCGCCGTGCTGCTGGGGCTGTCGGGCTTTGAGCCGTCAACGGTTGAGCCGGGGAGGATGGCGCCGACGGTGGAGCGGATCCGCGAGGGTGGAAAGCTGAAGCTCGGCGGCGGGCGCGAGATTGACTTCCGGGAGGACGAAGACCTGCTGTTCCATCGGGATCAGAAGACGCCACCCGGCGCGAAGATGGATCACCCGAACGGGATTCGCTTGAGCGCGATGGATTCATGCGGCGGCGTCATCGAGCAGAGGACGTACTTCTCGGTCGGCGGGGGTTTTATCGCGGTGGATGGCGAGAGCGCGGGCCGGAAGAAGAGCGCGACGCAGGTGCCGTATCCATTTCAAAGCGCAGCGGAGTTGCTGGAGCGTGCGGGGGTGAATGGATTGCGGATTGATGAGTTGATGCTGGCCAATGAGGTTGCGCGGGTGCGCCGGCTTGAAGAGCACGGGGATCGCGGGGTGGGCGAGGATGCGCTGAAGGCCGAGGTGAGGGCCGGGATAATCAAATTGTGGCACGCCATGCAGGAGTGCGTGCAGCGCGGGCTGGCGGCCGAGGGAATTTTGCCGGGGGGATTGAAAGTGCGGCGACGCGCGCGGAGCTTGGCGGAGAAGCTGCGCGCGCGGGAAAAGACTGCGCCAGACCCGCTGGCCGCGCTGGACTGGCTTACTATTTTTGCGATGGCGGTGAATGAGGAGAACGCGGCGGGCGGCCGTGTGGTGACGGCGCCGACGAATGGCGCGGCGGGAGTGATTCCGTCGGTGGCGAGCTACTACGCGCGCATGACGCCGGAGGCAGGCGAGGAAGGGATTGTGAAGTTCCTGCTTGTCGCGGCGGCGATTGGGATTTTATACAAGGAGAACGCGTCCATCAGCGGCGCGGAGGTGGGCTGCCAGGGCGAGGTGGGCGTTGCGTGTTCAATGGCCGCGGCGGGATTGACCGCGGCGCTGGGCGGGACGAATGGGCAGATCGAGCACGCCGCGGAGATTGCGATGGAGCACAACCTGGGGATGACG
>JAJXXN010000149.1 GCA_021781075.1 Acidobacteriota bacterium
TGCTTCCATTTGAGGTACAGCAAAAGGCCTCAATGCCCCACGCCTCAGCCGCCGTGGATTGGCATCTGGCGCAAAAGATTACCGGGCGCATTGTGGCATCTGCCCCCGTGGTGTACTTCTCGTGCGCAACGTTGCGCGAAACAGAAGAGAGGAAGCCCTCGCGGCTGATTGAGCAGTTTGCCGGAGCGGCTGAACGGCTGCCGTCAAATTTGATTGTCACCGCAGAGGACGCGCTGTTTGTGGAGAGTATTGAAGAAAACCGATGCGTGCCCTTTGAACTGCCCACGGAGCGCGGGGGCGCCAGTTTGCTTTCGGAGCAATCACAGTGCCCGTTCAAGGCCTTTGCCGTGCGCCGCATGAATGCGCTTGGTTGGGATGAGGCAACTCCAGGTTTTACTCCACTGGAAAAGGGCAACCTGTTGCATGCGATTCTGCGCGCCATTTGGGATGGAAAGGCCAATGGCGGGCTCAGTGGCTCAGCGGACCTGCTTGAACTGATTGGTGAACGAGAGGGCAGCGCGAACCTGGAGAGTTTTGTGCGCAGGCATGTACGTGAGCAATTGGCATACGGCATCAACTCTTCCATGCGCGAGCGCATTTTGCCTGAGTTGGTTGAGATAGAAGAGGGCCGCCTTGTGCGCATCATCACCGAGTGGCTTTTGTACGAATCACATCGCATCCATTTTGAAGTGGTCGCAAGGGAGATGGGCTGCACTGTTGAAATTTCCGGCCTTACCTTGAATCTTCGCATTGACCGTGTCGATAAAATGAGCGACGGCACCCTGCTCGTCATTGATTACAAGAGCGGCTTGGCTTCTTGCAAAGAATGGGAATTGCCCCGCCCGGAGGATGTGCAGTTGCCGCTTTATGCCGCCTTTGCCACCACCGCCATGCAACCGGGGCAGGGGGGGGAGGCTACGATTGGCGGCCTTGCCTTTGCCAAACTCAGCGCAGGTGCAACCAGCTTTGAAGGCAGACTCAGGGACGCAAAAAGTCAGCTGTTCGCAACGCTCAAAGGCAACAGCGCTTTGGTCAGATCACCATTGACTGAGAATGATCTCTCCCTGTGGAAAACGGCAATTGAAAAACTGGCGGCGGATTTTTTGCGCGGCAAGGCAGAGGTCGACCCGGCAGACCCGGAAAAAACATGCGCGCGTTGCAATTTGCAGGTTTTATGCCGGAGGCAAGAGACGGCGGCAATCACGGAAGATCCGACGGAGAATGACGGCGACATGGAGGGCGGCGATGGCAATGAAAATGGATAAACCCGCCGACTCACCCTCACGCATGCTGGCGGTTGATCCCACGCAAAGCATTTTGGTGCAGGCGCCGGCCGGCTCAGGTAAAACAACCCTGCTGACCGAACGATTTCTCACTCTACTGGCGCTCGTCAACGATCCCGGTGAGATAGTAGCCATCACCTTCACCAAAGCAGCTGCTTCAGAGATGCGCAACCGCATTCTTGATGAGCTGGAAGAGGCCGAAAGGGAATCGCAGGGGGCTGGGCAAAGGCGCCATGCAGCCACGGAAAGTGCCAAGCAGGCGTGGCTTCACTCGGAATCAATGGGTTGGAAGC
This sequence comes from Acidobacteriota bacterium, assembly GCA_021781075.1. Taxonomy (GTDB): domain Bacteria; phylum Acidobacteriota; class Terriglobia; order Terriglobales; family Acidobacteriaceae; genus CAIMNN01. The sequence goes on from JAJXXN010000149.1 coordinate 1,577, forward strand.
TGCTCGATCAGCCAGCGCAGTTGCGCATAACCACCATCGACTCTTTCTGCCGCCAGTTGGCATTGCAACGGCCGCTCGTCTCCAGCCTGGGAGGCCAGCTCCAGGTTGCGGAGGATTGCGAGGATTTGTACCGGGAGGCAGCGCGGCGCACGCTGAAACAAATTGGCAATGGCGACGCGGAACTTCGCCAGGCTCTGCGCGTCCTGCTTGAATGGCGTGATAACAACTGGCCAGCGCTTGAAGAGGAACTGGTCCGCATGCTCGCAGTGCGCGACAAATGGCTGCAACCATTCCTGTTTCAGGATGAGTTGAGCGCACAGGAGTTGCGGGAAGCGCTTGAGAAGCCGTTTGTGGAGGCTGTGCGCCTGCAACTTGGCGAGTTGCAGGCGCAGGTTGAAGCACATCGCACCTTGATTGAGCAAGCGGTTCAATTGGCCGCCTTTGCGGATGCGAACCTGACTCAATCAAAATACGCCAAGATTGGCTCAGTACCAGACGCGTTGGCGGCACTGAATGACACAACGCAGGCTGTGCAACTGGGTAAAATTCTGGACGCAGCGCTGGAACTGACCGATTTTCTACTCGTTAAGGGAGGACAATTTCGCAGCCGCTGGACCAAATCCGAAGGCTTTCCGACCACGGCAAAAAGCCAAAAAACGCAGATCGAATCGCTGTGCAAGTTACTCAATACGGCCGATGGCCTTGGGCCTGCGCTCGCGGGCGTGCGCACTCTTCCCACGCCGCGCTACACGGATGAGGAGTGGAAGGTTATTCGCTCCTGTTTCGCCGTACTGCGCCGGGCCGCCGCACATCTCAACGTTGTATTTGCCGAGTCGGGCAGCGTTGATTATTCTGATGTCGCGCGCCAGGCCCTCAACATATTTGCCAGTGGGCAAGGCGAGGCAGCCGAGGCGGCTTTCTCGGTTGCCGACGGCATTCGTCATTTGCTTGTGGATGAATTTCAGGACACAAGCCGCATTCAATACAAATTGCTAGGCAGCATCATCGACCAATGGCCTGATGTCGAAGGCCGCTCCGTCTTTGTCGTCGGCGACCCCATGCAATCCATTTATTTTTTCCGCAACGCAGAGGCGGAACTCTTCCACCGCTCGCGAAATTATGGCCTTGACCTTCCCTCCGGCGGCAACCAGCCTTTTCGCCACGCGCCGCTGACGGCAAACTTCCGCATGCAGCAAGAGTTGGTAGGCCGCATGAATGAATTGTTCACGCGCATCACTTCAGCCGGCAGCGAGGGAAATTTTCTCCCGGCACAGGCTGCGCGTGCCGATAACCCCACCCTTGCCGGCGAGAGTTTCCAACTGCATCTCGGCTTCATGCGCAACAAGTCCCGCTCGAACTCGTTGAATGAAAACCTCTCAATCACAGCGGAGCAAAGGCAACTACACCGCCAGCAGATCGATGAAATTGCCCGGCTTTGCCAGGCTTATGCGCCGCAAATTGCCGCGGCCAAAGCCGAAGATGGAAAATTCCGAATTGCCATTCTGGGGCGGACCAAGAAAAACCTTGTCCCCATTGCCGCGGCATTGCAACAGGCCGGCATCAGCTATCGCTCCCTCGACCTCGAATCGCTCACTGACCGCCCGGAGGTTCTGGATGCACTCGCGCTTGCAAAGGCCCTGCTCAACCCTGAGGACCGCATCAGTTGGCTGGGAGTGCTGCGTGCCCCCTGGTGCGGACTGCCGCTCGCCGACCTGCACCTGCTTGTCAGCGCGGATGATGAGTCATTACTGCGCGCACCCATCCCGCGCCTGATTGCCGAACGTATGAATCTGGTCTCAGCGGATTCGCAAGCCCGCCTCGCGCATCTGCTAGCCGCCGTCGAATTTGCAGAGTCCTCAAGGGCGCAAAACCCTTCCACTGCGCCCGGCACCTGGCTCGAGTCGGTTTGGCTGCAACTAGGCGGCTCGCATACCGTGACCGCGGCGCAGAGGGCCAATCTCGACCTCCTCTGGTCCACGCTCGACCAGCTTCGCGACGGTGAGGCCGGTCTTTTATCGCCCGCGCTTGACTCCGCACTCGAAGGTCTCAAGGCCAGCCCTGATCCTGGTTCCAGCACGCAGTATGGAATCCAACTGATGACCATCCATAAGGCCAAAGGACTGGAGTTTGAGATTGTCATCGTGCCTGAACTTCAATCTTCCACCAGAAAGAACAACGCCGAGATGCTTGCCTGGCTTGAGCGCGGCACCACGGTGCAGGATGAGCAGCCCACTGAATTCCTTGTTGCGGCGCGCCAGCCGAAAGGCGGGGAACGCTCCAGCAACAAAGCCTGGGTCGATTCCGTCATTCGCGACAGGGAGCAAGATGAAATCGCGCGCCTCCTCTACGTTGCCTGCACCCGCGCGCGTGAGCAACTGCACCTCTTCGCCCGGCTTTGCTACCGCGACATCTCCGGCGAACTGCAACTTGTCGACCCCGGTGAAAGCCTGCTTAAAACCGCCTACCCGGCCCTTGAAGAACAAATCGTCGCTGCTTTTGACCGTTTTAGCAATGCGAAATCAACACGAAGCAACCCACCAGCGGCGGCGGATCAACTTTCTCTCGCGGCCTCAGCCGCTGAGCTCATCGAGTTCCCATCCAACAACCCAGAGTCCAGCACGAGCCTTGATTTGCCTCTGCGGCGGCTCAACCTTGAGCAACTGGCGAAGACTGTTTCCTCGCGTTCCTCCTCCACGGCAGCTATCCCCGTCCGTGCGGAGCTCTACCAGCGGCAGCGTGGCGGCCTTGAATCTCGCCTACTCGGGCGCGCCATCCATTTCATGCTTGAGTCAATCTCACGTCTCAATTCCCCCAAGGAAGACCCCATTCCTCGACTGCGCCCTCAAATCCTCGCCACTCTTCGCGCGGATGGCCTCACCATCCCCGAGGCAAACGCGCTCCTTCGCCAGGCGGAAGCCGCCATCCTCACCACCGTCTCAAGCCCCATCGGACGCTGGATTCTCGCTCCCCACCCCTCCGCAGCCACAGAGCCACAATGGACCGGCCTCGTCAACGGGGAATTGCGCGAATTGCGCCCTGACCGCCTCTTTCTGGCTGGTGACGCACCCCTGTCTCAAGCCGATGCCTCGCTTGCGCCGGTCTGGTGGATCATCGATTACAAATCCGCCCACCTCGCAACCCAGTATGCCGCCCATG
>JAJXXN010000171.1 GCA_021781075.1 Acidobacteriota bacterium
CAGCGCCTCGGTCTGGTTGATCACAATCGATCCGCCACTCTTGAGCCACACCTTCGAGCGCAACGCCTTGGAGATTTCATCCTCCACGCCGAAGTGCTCAAAGAGTGGGACCTCCTTGGAGTAGAGCTTCACGCGCCGGACCAGCGAGGGCGAAAAACGGTTCAGGAAGCGCACAATGCGCTCGTAGTCGGCCTCCGAGTCCACCCAGATCGAGCTGAAGTCGTCGCTGATCTGGTCCCTCAAAATGCGCTCGATCAACGAAAGGTCATGGTAGATGAGCGCGGGTGATTTCGACCCCTCCGAGCGGTTCTTTATCTCGCCCCAAAGGTGCAGCAGGAAGCGCAGGTCAGCGCGCAGCTCGTCCTCGCTCGTCCCCTCGGCCGCCGTGCGGACGATAAAGCCGCCCGTCTGCTCGCCCCGCTCGCTCAGCAGGATGCGCTTCAGGCGGTGGCGCTCCTCGTCGGAGGCGATCTTGCGGCTCACGCCGATGTGGCTTACCGTCGGCATGAAGACCAGGAAGCGCCCGGGCAGCGCGATGTGGCTGGTGATGCGCGCGCCTTTCTTGGCGATGGGCTCCTTCGCAATCTGCACAAGGATCTCCTGCCCCGGCTTCAAAAGGTCGGAGATAATCGGCAGGTCCGTGGCCTGGGCCGTGCGCCGCGCCGGCCCACGGCGTGAGGAGCCGCGGCGGTCGCGGTCCCGGAAACGGTTGCGATCGCGGTCCCGGCGGGGTCCGCCCGAATCCTCCTGCTCGCCCCCATCGCGCTGGGGCCGCCGATCAGGCCGCGCCTCGTGCGGACGCTCGGTCCGTTGCGCGGTGCGTGTTTCTTCCTGCAGGTTCTCGCGGCCATCCTTGCGGCGAAAATTCTTCCTCGAGCGCGAAACATATTCATCGCCCTCGATAACCTCCTCCTCGACCCGGCCCTTGCCCGGCGAGTAGGTGGACTTCGGTTGCTCCTGCTTCTTTTTGCCAAACTCAATGCCAAAGAGGCGGAACTCCGAGGGCGGAAGCGGGTCAACGTTGTGCGAGGCCGTATGGCCCTCGGGGTTCTTTTCAGCGGCGTGGGCCGCGCCGGCTTCCGCGCTCTCAGTAGCCGCGCTGGCAGCCTCAATATGCACGCTGGCATCAGCGGGGCCCTCTTCCTCCGCCTCATCCAGCAAGGATTCAACCACCGAATGCGCATGCTCAATGCGCTCGGCAAAGCTCAGCGGGTGAGGATGCTCCTCGAACTCCTCATCGTCAATCTCGAGTTCCTCGTCCTCTGCGTCGTCCTCCTCCTCGGGCAAATCCTCGTCAAACTCCTCCTCGCTCAGGTCGGCGCCGTGGGTGATCCCCTCGATGCTGGTGAACTCCTCCTCGCTCATATCGCTCACGCCCGCCAGCGGGGTAGCCATTCCGGTTGCTGGCGCGGCGGCGGTCTCCGCCACAGGAGGCTGTTTGGCTTCCGCCGCGGCGGCCGCCTCCGGCTTGCGATAACGGGAGATGGTTTCCCCGGGCAGCGGGCCCACGCCGTCCCAAACAATGGGCGACTCGATCAAAGTGGCCGGCTTGAATGAAGAAACCTGGCGCGCGGGCTCTGGCCGGGACTCACCCTTGGCCGGGTCTTCCGCTTTGGCCCCGTACTTCTGCAATGATTCCCCCGGAAGCAACACGCGCGAGGAGGTTGCTTCGCCTTCACGTCGTTCTTCGCGGCGTTCTTCGCGGCGTCCATCGTGGCGCTCTCTCCGGCGCTCATCGCGCCGCGGGGCATATGCCTCGCGCTCCACTGGGCGCTCTTCACTCAGTGTTGCGGGTGCGGTGGCTTCCTGCTCCTCCACCTCAAACTCTTCCGTTTCGGAAGTGCCCGTTGCCCCGGCCTGAGGCTCGGGCCTGCGGCCTCCGCGACGGCGGCGGCGGCCACGCAGACGGCGGCTGTCGCCCTCTTCACCGCCTTGTGCCTCACGCTCTTCTTGTACGGCTTCCGTGGGTCTGGCTTGCTCCGCCTCGGCCGTCGTGCGGCGGGTGCGGCCCTCGTTGCGCGGCTCCTGGCGGGCTTCACGCCCCTCCTGCCTTGCCGAGCCCGGACGCACCGGGCGTGGCGCCGCCGCGTCCGCCGTGCGCTCCACCTCGTCGCCCGCCTCAGGGTCTTCTATCTCAATAAAATCGGTTACATACAAAAATGCGTCGCGCTCAAGCCCAATGTCGACAAATGCCGACTGCATGCCGGGCAGCACGCGCGTCACGCGCCCGTTGTAAATCGAGCCTGCCAGTGTGTATTCGTTTTCGCGCTCGTAATAAATTTCCGAGAGCTGGTCGTCTTCTAAAATTGCCAGCCGCGTTTCATGCGGCGTGCTGGAGATGCAAATTTCCTTTGCCATGGTGCCTTTCCGTCCTGAATGGAGCAGTGGCGGGGGTCTTTGGCAGAAACAGAAAGCCGGTGGGAGGCGAGTTGATGCTGTGATGGGAGCCGAGCGCCTCTCGAAGGGGCGCGTAGCCTTGCATTGTAAATTCGATATGCAGAGGGAGGGTTGCCTGGCATGTGCCTTGGGCAAACCGTGCAATCTTCTGGTTCAGCCCGCGAATCATTCGCCGCACCAGCATTGGGACAAAGCGGAGAAGGTGTTTGCCCAACCCTGCGACGATTTTGATGCGGCTTGCACGACTCTGCGCGCTCATCAACTCAATCCTGCCGGGCAACTGATTCTGCGTTGAGAAACCGCCCGTTCAATCGTTATTTCCCGAGCTTCCATCCAGCGCCGCTTTGCCTTCATTAGGACCGGCGAGCGCGAATCGCAAGCTCACAATCTTGTTTCACTCAGTTCACAAACCTGCGCATTCGGACATTCATCACAACGCCCAGGGCGAGGAAAGTGAAGAGAACCGACGACCCGCCGTAACTCATCAGTGGCAGCGGAATCCCGGTTACCGGCATAAAACCGATGACCATCCCCACATTGACCAATATCTGAAAGGTCACCACAGCCACAACGCCCATTACAATCAGTGAGCCGGGGAGGTCGGCGGCCGTTTGAGCGTTTTGTATCAAACGCATCAATATTAAAAAGTATAGCAGCAAAACGAGTACCGCGCCCACAAACCCATGCTCTTCACTGAAGGCGGCAAAGATAAAATCCGCATGGGGGATGGGCAAAAAATCCCCCTGCGTCTGGGTTCCCTTGGCGATTCCCTTGCCCCAGATGCCCCCCGACCCGACGGCGATCAACGACTGCCGCACGTGGTAACCCTTTCCGCGCGGGTCCTCATCCGGGTTCAAAAAACTGGTTAATCTGTCCTTCTGGTAAGGTTTTAGAACTTTGCCGCTGTGCCATACTCCAAAGATCAAAACCAGCCCGGTAAGAATCAAAACCGTGCTTTGCCGGATGCTGATGCCGCCGAGCAGCAGCCCCGCCACCAGAATGGGCGCATAAGTCAGTGTCGTTCCTAGATCGGGTTGAATGATTACGAGCACCATGGGAACGCCGACCAACAGGAAGGCCTTGAGAATGTCGCCGATACTCAGCCTGCGCCCGCCAAGATTGGCAAAGTAGCGGGCAACTGCGAGAATGAGGACGAGTTTGACCCACTCGGACGGCTGAAAGTGCATCGGCCCGATCCTGATCCAGCGCCGCGCTCCAAGCACCTTGGTGCCAACCAACTTGACTGCAACCAGCGACAGAATCGAAAAACCGTAGAGCCAGGGCACAATCTCCAGCAGCCGGTGATAGTTCACCTTGGAGAGCAAAAACATTCCCACCAAGCCGCCCAGGATCCAAAAAATCTGCTTGGTGTGGAAGCCCACAAACTTGGTGTTGAGCGTCGCCGTGTAAATTTCACCCACACTGATGATGCACAACAGCACGACCATTCCCAGCAACGGCCAGTCAAAATCACGGAAGCTCATGAAGCGGCGCATCGTTTTACCGCTCCTTCCAAGGCAGCGCTGCGCCAAGTTCCGTCGCGGGAGGAAGCAGTGGTCGCTGCGGGGCGTCGGGCTGCGCCGGGGCAATTGCCGCAGGCGTATCAAGTCGTGGCGCCAAAGCGGCCACCTGCTGCCGGCTGAGCACTTGCCCGCCCTGGACAAAGAAATGTCCCGCCTCAATCCGCGGGCTGGCGCCGCGCGCCGAGGGCATGGACCAGACAGCCCCCAACTCGGAGATGGTGTTGTCCTTCTCCGGTGGAAGGTTCCCCGCCTCGCGCCGCTTCTTGTTCACATACGCCTCAACCACCTGCGCGGCAATGCGCGCCGGGTAGTAGCTGAAGCCACCGTTCTGCCACAGGCAGGCAATCACCAGTTCGGGATTGCGCCGTGGCGTGACGCCGACAAACCAGACATTCGGCTGCAATGCTTTGGTCTTGCCGCTCAGTTTGAGTTTGTCCAGCGTGTCGTGCCCCACCACCTGCGCGGTGCCGGTTTTCCCCGCGAGGTCAATTCCTTCCAGGTGCGCCGAGCCGGCGGTGTGAAATGCGCCAACCTGCGTCACCTCGGCCATGCCATCGGTGATGGTAATCCAGTTCTCCGGGTTGAGTGGAATCGTCGCCTCGCCCACTCCCGGGTAATCCTCCCGAATGCGCTCCAACTGCTCCGGCGTCAGTTCATTGGCAAAGACCGTGTGCGGCCGCACAAAGTGCCCGCCCGAGGCGATGCCGCCGATGATGCGCGCAAGCTGGAGTGGCGTCGCCTCCACCGCGCCCTGCCCGATGCCAACGGGAATTGTTTCGCCAGCATA
>JAJXXN010000072.1 GCA_021781075.1 Acidobacteriota bacterium
CATGCCGAGGAGGAACTGCGGGAAGAAGGTGAAGTTGAATCCGATGAAGGTGACGACGGCGGCGAACTGGGATATCTTCTCCGGGTACATGCGGCCGGTCATTTTGGGCCACCAGAAATGGATCCCGGAGAGGAAGGCCATCAACATGCCGCCGACCATGACAAAGTGGAAGTGGGCGACGATGAAGTAGGTCTCCGTGAGGTGAATGTCGGTGGCGCTGACGCCGAGGAAGACGCCGGTCAGCCCGCCGATGGTGAAGAGGCCCAGAAAACCTATCGCGTAGATCATGGGCGTCTCAAAGGTGATGGAGCCTTTGTAGAGGGTGAAAGACCAGTTAAAAACCTTGATTGCCGAAGGGACTGCGACAAGCATGGTGAGCAACGAGAAGAGCAGGGCGGAGTAATTGGAGACGCCCATGATGTACATGTGGTGGGCCCAGACGAAAAAGCCGAAGATGGCGATGGCGACGGACGAGAATGCGACTGCGGTGTATCCGAAAACGCGTTTGCGGCTGAAGGTGGAGATAACCTCGGAGATGACACCCATGCCGGGAAGGATCATGATGTAGACGGCGGGGTGGGAGTAGAACCAGAAAAGATGCTGGAAGAGGAGCGGGTCGCCGCCCTTGGTGGGGTCGAAGACGCCGATGCCGACGGAGCGCTCAAGGGCGACCAGCACGATGGCGATGGCAACGACGGGCGTGCCAAGGACCATGAGGATGCTGGCGGCGTAATGCCCCCAAACGTAGAGTGGGAGCCGGAACCAGGTCATGCCGGGCGCGCGCATGCGGTGGATGGTGACGATGAAGTTGAGGCCGGTGAAGATGGAGCTGAACCCGGCAATGAAGACGGCAAGGCCGGTGGTGATGACGTTGGTGTTGACGTAGTGGGTGGAAAGCGGCGTGGTGAATGTCCAGCCGGTGTCAACGCCGCCGGTGATCATGGCGTAAAGGGCGAGAAGCCCGCCGGCGACGTAGAGGTACCAACTGAGAAGGTTGATCTTGGGCAGTGCGAGGTCCTTGGCGCCAATCATCATGGGGATGAGGAAGTTGCCAAGCGTGGCGGGCACCGAAGGCACGAGGAAGAAGAAGACCATGATGACGCCATGCATGGTGAAGACCTTGTTATAGGTGTCCATGGCCATGAGGTCGGACTGCGGGGTGAGGAGCTCGAGGCGGATGAGCCCGGCAAGCGCGCCACCGATGAAAAAGAAGAAAGTGAGCGAGATGAGGTAGAGGATGGCGATGCGCTTGTGGTCACCGGTGAGGAGCCAACTGAGGATGCCATGCTCCTTGTTGAGGTAACTGACCTTGGGCATGCGCGCCGTGGACTGGTCGGGCAATTTGACGATGGTATCGGTGCTCATTTACTTCACCCCCTGCGCGGCGGGCGCAGATTTGGCATGACTTTCGGGCAACAGGCCCGTAGTGGTTAGTGTTTGTTGGATACGGTAGTTTGAATCGAGTTGCTTGATGTACTCGATGAGCGAGATGACGCCCTCTTCGCTGATCTGCCCCTGGTAGGTGGGCATGATGGGAGCGTAACCCTCTGTGACGTGCTGGGAGGGGTTGAGGATGGCATTGCGGAGGAACTCATCGTCGGCAATGATGGTGCTGCCGTTGGTGAGGGCCAGCTTGGAGCCGTAGACGTTGGCGAGGTTGGGGCCGCGGGCGTCAGGACGGTTGTTGTGGCAGGCTGCGCAGCTGAGGCTGGCAAAGAGGCGCTCGCCATTCTGGGCAAGGCTCATGCCGCTGGTGGATTCATCAAGCCACTTCTTGTAATCGTCCGGGGTCTGGACGACAACGTCGCCAATCATGGCTGAGTGTGCCGTCCCGCAGTATTGGGTGCAGAAGAGGTGGTAGGTCCCCGGTGCGGTGGGTTCAAACCAGACGGTGTTATAGCGCCCGGGGATGGCCTCGCGCTTGACGCGGAAGGCGGGCACGGAAAAGCTGTGAAAGACATCCTGCGAGATGAGGATGAGTTCGACAGGCTTGCCGGTGGGCACATGGAGCGAGTTGATTTCATGCTGGCCGCCGGGGTGCTCGGCCTTCCACATCCACTGTTTGCCGACGACGTAGATCTTCATGGCATTGGGCGGCGGGGTGAAGGCGCGGAAATAAATGACGGCGCCCCAGACGAACATGACAAGGAAAAGGCCAAGGGGGATGATGGTCCATGTGGCCTCCAGCAACGTGGAGCCCTCGATTTGCACGGCGACCGGGTGACGGTGGCGCGCATACATGGAGCTGAAGGTGACGACCAGCAGGATGACCACGACGAGCCCGAAGAGGCTGACGAGGGTCTCAAAGAAGAGCAGCGCGTCCATGTCGGAGGCCATTTTGGAGGCTTCCGGTGGAATGATCGCGAAGTGCGTCATCCAATTGACGAGGAATTGCCAAATTACTGGGCTGATGTGCGACATTGCGTTATCCGTTCACCTTTGTACCGGTCTGGTCTGAATCCGATTGGTTGTCATCACCGTGCAACTTGCGGGCGTCGCGACGGAACATCAAAAACATGAAGCCACCGAGCAGGCCCATGGTCAGCAGTCCCCCGAGTTGCACCACACGGCTGACGATCAGGCTTTGTTTGTTGGTGGCCGGATCGTAGTGGTAGCAGTAGGTGAGAATGTTGTCGACGGGCGAGCCAATTTTGTTGTTGGAGGCCTCGACGAGGCCGAGGCGCAGGTCCTTGGGCGAGTATTCGACACCCATGTAGTACTGGGCGAGCTTGCCCTCGGGGGTGACAATCTGGATGGCGCTGGCGTGTGCGAATTGGGTGAGGCGCCCATCGGGGCCGGGGATGCGGACATAGCCAAAGCCGACGGCGCGGGTGATGGCATCAATCGCATCCTGCTTGCCGGTGAGAAAGTGCCAGCCATTCGCGGTTTCAGGGAAGCCGTACTTTTTCAGGTAAATGCGCTTTTTGGCGGCGGCGAGATCGGGGCCTTCGCTGGGGTCAATGCTGATGACGATGACGTCAAAGTCGCGGCCGGGCTTGAGGTCCACCATTTCAAGGGCGCCGGTGAGGCCGTTCAGCTCCTCGGAGCAGAGCATCGGGCACTGGTAGTAGACAAGCGCGAGGATGGCCGGATGCTTGCCGAAATAGTCGGCGAGCTGGATGGTCTTGCCCGTCTCGTCCACAAAGTTGAGGGCGAGCGGCAACTGCGCATTGAGGCGCTGGGTGATGGAGATTTTATCGAGCAGCGGCGAGGCCTTGTCGGCCGAGTCGCCCATGGATTTTTCACCATAGCCGGAGACCTGGGCGCAGAGCGGCGTGGCGGCCATGGACGCGGCCATGGCGAAGGCGAGGAACATGCCTGCCGTCCGTCCTGCTGTGGTGCGAGTTGTGGCTGCCCATTTCATTGATACACTTCACTTCCGAGCCTGGGTTACTTGCTGTCGGTCTGTTCCTTCAGGCGTTCCGCCTCGATGGCCTCGCGCTGGTGTACTTCCTGTTCATAGCCGGTGGGGGCAAAGCCGTCGGTCAACGGTTTGGTGATGACGGGCTTGTTTTCGCCGGTCATGGGTGCGGCCGGCGCCATGGCATTGGCGGGCGCGGGCTCGACCGGCAAACCCTGCTGCGCAATCAACTGCATGGCGCGGCTGATGGGAATGCGCACCTTGGTATGCGCGGCGTCGGCCCAACTGTAGTAGTTGAGCAGCAGGTCCTCCCGCTGGTGCAGGTTGAAGATGTCGCTTGCGCCATCCCCCTGGTCATTCTGCAGGCGCGGCGCGGGGAACTGCTGGGTGAGTTCTCCGAAGCGTTTTTGCAACTGGGGCGAGTTGGGCAGGTTGCCAAGGTCGCGGACTTCGACGGTTTGCGTCCAACGGGTGTTGGGGCCGTCCTGCCTCTCCATGCGGGCGTTGAGTATCTTGCCGATGAAGTAGACCAGCGCGCCGGTTGCGGCGACAAAGATGAGCAGGGCGGTGATGAAGACGAGGATGCCGGAGACGCGCACATCGGATTGCTCGTAGCCCTTGGTGGCGTCAACGTGTACCGGCTTGTGCTCGTGATTAGTGGACATGGACGGGCTCCAGGATTTCAGCAAGATGTGGGTCGTTGGTCTGCACGACCGGACGCGCCTTCAATTGCATGGCGAAGTAGGAGAACCAGAAGGCGCCCATGGCAACGGGGACGGCCACATACTCAAGGATTCCCCAGGTGAAGTGGAGGTTGCGCGCGGCGTCCTTGAAGTTGGGCTCGATGAGCCAGAAGAGGTCAAAGGCCTTGGCGAAGATCATCCAGGCGCAGACGGCGACGAGGCGGCGCTTGTTGCGCTTGATGTCGCGGGAGAGCAAGAGGGTGAAGGGGATGAGCCAATGGAAGAAGAAGTCCAGGGTGATGATGACGCCCCATCCGCCGCGGATGCGGTCCATGTACCAGGGAATCTCCTCGGGGAGGTTGCCGCTCCAGATGATGAGAAACTGCGCGAAGGCGAGGTAGATGTTGAGCATGACAAAGGCAAAGAGGAACTTGGCCAGGTCGTGCTGCTCGGTGACGCGGAGGACTGTCTTGAACGGCTCCGCCTTGGAGAGCCCAATGGAGATGATGATGGCAAAGGCGAGCACCATGTAGGCTTGGCCGACCAGGAAAAGCAGCCCGTACACAGAGGAGTACCACGTGGGGTCCAGGCTCATGACCCAATAGATGGCGGCCGCGGTAAGGGTGATGGAGTAAACCAGTAT
>JAJXXN010000107.1 GCA_021781075.1 Acidobacteriota bacterium
AGTGCTGTCGGTGATGGTGATGTTGGTGTTGAAGTAGTTGCCGGCAGCGGGGCTGATCACCGGCGTGGCGGTCTGCAATCCCTGGCCGTTGAGCAGTATGGTCTGCTGCGCATAGTTGGGTGCGATGGCGTTGAGGTTGTTGTCGGTGATGACCGCGCTGCCGGAGAGTATGCCTGCCACTTGCGGCTCAAAATCAATGGCCATGCTGCAAGTCGTGCCCGGTGCAAGAAGGTATGCCGGACTGCCGGATCCCACGTCCACGCAAGTGGACGTATTATCCCACAGCCAGTTGTAGCTGATGCTGGGGTTGTAACCAGAAGCGGGAACCTCCACAGTCAGTGGTGAGTTGCCATCGTTGGCAACCAAAACTGTTTTCGGGCTGTCGGTGCTCAAGCTGCCGACGGCGGTGGGCAGGTAGTTGAGGGTTGGTGGTGTGGCCAGCGCCAGTTGATCAACGGCGTTGTTGCCTGAATCCACCACATAGAGGTTGCCACTCGCGTCCAGCGAGACACTTTCAATGTAAGTGAAGCCGCTGTCAACGACTTGCGCGGTGGTGTAACCTCCCGCGGGGAGGATGACATCGACAGTATTGTTGTTGCTATCGGCGACAAAAACATCACCGGCCGCATCCACGGCAACAGCCCATGGAAAACCGAGCGTGAGGCCATTGGGCAATGCGGTGGTGAGCAGATTCACCTGGGAGTAGCCGCCGGCTTTTAGTATCTCTTCCACTTGGCCGGTGCCACCGTTGTCATAGTCCGCCACAAACACGTTGCCGGAGGAATCGAGCGCCAAACCATATGGGTTGCTGAAAGCGAAGCCTGTGGCTATTTGCTGCACCGTAGTGTAGCCGGGCGCCATCACCACATCAATCTGCATATTGGAATCATCGGCAACAAACAAATTGCCATTGCCATCCACGGCCACCCCGTCCGGTGCCCAGTTGCCGCTCATACTCGATGCCACGACTTGCACATTCGTATAGTTGCCGGCTGCAAAAATTTCCTCCAACTGGTTGTTGCCCCAATCGGCGACAAAGACGTTGCCCGCGCCATCAAGCGCCAAGCCGTATGGCGCGCTGAATGTGTAGCCACCACCCAGAATATTCACCGTGGTGTAGTTGGGGGCGAGAAACTCCTCGATTTGATTATTGGATGTATCCGCAACGAAGAGGTTGCCTTGGGCATCCACCGCCGCAAAGCCGGGTGAATTGAAGGCAAAACTGGAGGCGAGTTGAATGGTTTGGAAGGGACCGAATACAACCTGCGGCCCGGTGCCGATGCCGTGAATCGGGACTGATACCAAGATGTTGTTGGATGCATCCAGGAGTTGGGCGGCGCCGAGGCGCTGGCCGGGATGCGTGGGCGTGTAGGTGACATTCAGCGTGCAGCTCTGGCCCGCGGTGAAACTGCTGCCACTGGCGCAGGTTCCGCCGGGGACAACCGCGTAATTGAGGCTGGGTGCGCCCAGGGTCAGCGCGGTTGGCGCGCCCAGGGTCGCAGCCGCATTAAAGGTGAAGTTCAAGGTATATATTGAGCTGGTGCTTGCCACAGGCACGGAGAAGAAATTCACGCTTTGCAGCATGATCTCCTTGACCGCATTATTGCCGGTATCCCCGACATAGATGTTGCCGCCCGCGTCCAAAGCCACGCAGGTAGGCTGATAAAACCCGCCGCCGTGGGTGGTTACGCAAGAAGCATTATTGGCGCCTGCGATGCAAGTTGCGGGGATTTCATTGACTGAGTTGTTGCCATAATCACCGACGTAAACATTGCCGCTGGCATCCACGGCCACCCCGGCGGGGACTGAAAATCCACCACCCAGCGTGGTGACGCAACTGGCGTTATTGGCGCCCGCGATGCAGCTTACCGGAATTTCCTTGACGGCATGGTTAAAGGCATCGGCAACATAAACGTTGCCGCTCGCGTCGACGGCCACACCGTCGGGAAAATAGAAGCCTCCGCCCAAGGTGGTCACGCAACTTGCGTTATTGGCGCCGGTTATGCAACCGATGGGGATCTCTTTGACCAGGTTGTTCGCACGGTCCGCAACATAGACGTTGCCGCTCGCGTCGACGGCCACACGGGCGGGACCATTGAATCCACCACCCAGCGTGGTGACGCAACCCGCATTATTGGCACCAGTCATGCAACTGACCGGGATCTCCTTGACAAGGTTGTTGCCATAATCGGCGACGTAAAGGTTGCCGCTGGCATCCAGTGCCACACCATCGGGATTGGTAAAGCCACCGCCCAGTGTGGAAGTGCAACTTGAAGAGGTGCAGCCGGCCGGCATCACCTTGACCGCATTGTTGTTGTAATCTCCGACGTAAACGTTTTTGCTCGCGTCCACGGCGACACCCGAAGGGAGAATAAACCCGCCGCCGAGCGGTACCGTGGTACCGCTGAATTGAACGGTTTGCGCAGGCAGCGAGGCTGCCGAAAGGGTGAAGAGCAGGGTGAAAATCGCGAGCAGTGAGAAGTGGATTGAGTGGTGACTGTGATTACGCCGTGCCATAAACCCTCCAGAAATTTTTCAGGAATTGACCTTTGCCAGAAATCCGCCGGTTTGCCGACAGTGTCTCATATTGAAACGGTATCAGTATCTCACACGTTGAAATGGGCTCAAAGATGTGATCGGGCTCACAGACTGCAAAGTAACAACGGTTTTGCGCAAGTTTGCGCTGATTGTCAAGACAATCCCTTTCCCATGAAGGCATGGTCTGCCATCAGGCACATGGTTTTCACGTCAAATTACAAGTGAGGTTGTTCTCCGCACGCAATCATGCACTTCACTTTGTATAAGATAAGGCCGCATATTAAACATCGTGTTAAAAATCAAAAAATGTAACGCGGATTTATTGGACAATTACTCCGCTACTTTGTAAGACTTCATTTGCGCAAGAAAACACGTTACTTTTAGTGCATATTCATCCCCGGCATATCGGGCATGGGCAACGGCGGAGCGATCTTTTCCCTGCCGATCTCGAATTGCTTCCAGTGGATTTGCTCCGGAACCGGGTTGAATTCAGTGATGTGCCAGGCTGTGTCCGCCGGAAGGTTGGTAAAGTGCTGGCGGGTGTTCGATGTGGGCCACCAAATTTCCACGTCCTTCACCTGCGTGGCCTTTCCGATGCCAATGTGTTGCCGCATCGGGTTGGCGCCGAAGCTGGAGACTGAACCAACGGCGCGGTAGATGCGTCGTGGTTTGATTTTGCCGTCGGGGCCAATTTCGTTGATGGTGACAGTGATGCGCGCGCCATAAGCGGCGCGGTTGGTTTTCACACCCTGGAGCACCAG
The DNA here is from genome assembly GCA_021781075.1 of Acidobacteriota bacterium. Lineage (GTDB taxonomy): Bacteria > Acidobacteriota > Terriglobia > Terriglobales > Acidobacteriaceae > CAIMNN01. The sequence goes on from JAJXXN010000107.1 coordinate 3,300, forward strand.
CGTGATCGAATGATTTCCGTGGCCGGGGTTGTGATAGAGGACGGAGTAGAAACCGTCGCCGGGGTAGGCGCCGCCCAGTTTTTGGAAAATATCCTCATTGCCGGAGTTCTCAATATCAGCGAAGACTACCCCGTGCCCCTTCTGAAGGTTGCCAAAGCCGCCGGTGGTGGTCACATCCTGAAAGTGCCTGCCTTCGTCATTGCGAAACATCCGCTTTGGGACTAAGCATGCATAATCCGGCTCACCACCGGTAAGGTAGACATCGAGCCAGCCATCGTTGTCGAGGTCGCCGAAGTTGGCGGCCATGGTGGTAATGGCGCGGTCCAGGCCGAGCGCGTGGGGCTGCTCTGTGAAGGTGCCGTCATGGTTGTTGCGCCAAAGATGGGAAACGGAGGCTTTGTGGGGTTTGTCGAGTTCAAAGCGTCCCACATCCTCCATCGAAGTGGTGGAGTAGCCGCCGGCGAATAGGTCTAGCCAGCCGTCATTATCGTAATCAAAGAACCAGGTGGGAAAGGTGTAACGGTCTCCGCCGAGGCCTGCCTGCTCAGTGACCTCGGTCCATTTCCACTCGCCTGTCTCTGGATGAGCGGGGTCCTTGGGGCCGTCATTTCGGAAAAGAAAGCTGGGGCCGAACATGGTGGAGAGGTAGAGGTCAATGCGGCCGTCGTTATTGAAGTCGCCCCACGCGGCACCTTTGACGTAGCCGAGGTTTGAGCCGAGCGGTTGGTTGTCGTTCGGTATTCGTCCCTCTCCATGACTGTCAGCGCCAGGCGGCGTGACCATGGTGAAGGTGCCATCGTGGTTGTTGTGGAAGAGAAGGCTGGGATGGTCGCCACCGGCAAGGGCATAGTTGTTGTAGTGCTCACCGGATTCGTGCCCCACAAAGAGGTCGAGCCAACCATCGTTGTCGTAGTCAGCCCATGCGGCGGCCTGGGTTGGGCCCGCGGTCAGCAAGCCGGCCTCTTCCGTCACATCATCAAAGGTGCCATCGCCGTTGTTGCGCAGCAAGGAGAGCGGGTACTCGCCGAAACCGCCCCACCAGGCGCCGCGGAGCACGAGGATATCCGGATGGCCATCATTGTTGTAATCGGTGAGGATGAGGTTTAGACCACCAAGTTCATCTTCGAGGCCGGCCTCCCTGGTGCGGTCGGTGAAAGTGCCGTCGCCGTTGTTGTGGAAGAAGTGCATGTGGTCGAGCGGGGTGGAGGAGGAGACGACAATGTCGAGCAGCCCGTCGCCGTCAAAATCCTCGACGATGGCGCCGCCGGAGCGGCCGAAGACGTTGACGCCGGCAAGCGCGGCCACCTCCGGAAAGTACCCTATGTCGTATTCGGAATCAAATAATTTCGGATCAGCGAGCCATTTTTTGGGAACATCCTGCGG
>JAJXXN010000075.1 GCA_021781075.1 Acidobacteriota bacterium
AAGAGAGCGGCCAGCCCAATGAGTCGGGTAATGTTCCCCCACGGTTCGCCAAAATCCATGGAGTATTGCCATGGCACGGTGAAAACGTAACCGAGTAGCAGGGCGCGCGTGAGGGTTCTGAGCATGGACTAGTACCTTTGCGAGTAAACCAGCCCCGAGTAAATGCTGACGCCAATGGCGGATTCAATGGTTGCCTCGATGGTATGGTTGAGGATTCCCTTCGCGACCGAGTCGGGGACATAGAGAATATCGCGGTCATGGATGGGCATATCCGGCTCCTTGCCGCTCAAGATGCGCTTCAGGTTAAGCGCGGTCATTGTGCGCCCGCCTTTTTGTTCGCGGATGAGAACCGCCTTGGTGGTTGCCGCGGTCGGCGTAGGCCCCCAGGCGAGGGCAACTGCCTGCAAAACAGTCAAGCCCTGTACCGGGTCAACCGGGAAACCACCTGGGCGCGAGACATCGCCGACAACATAAACCAGACCCGCGCGGCTCACTTGCACCGTATCGCCAGGCACAAGTTCAGGATTGTGGTCTTTGGTTTTATCCGAGCTTTGCGGGTCTAGCTCCACAGGCTGAGGCGCGGCAGCATCGCCGCGGTGTTGAATGTAAACGAGCCTGCCTGCCGCGGGGGTAAGCCCTGAGGCAGCGGAGAGGAGATCCAAGAGGCGATGATGGGCGGTGAACGGGTAGACGCCGGGGCGCTGCACCTCGCCAAGCACGCTCACATCCTGCCCTTGCGCGAATGTGACCAGCACACTCACATGCGGGTGCAGCAGGACACCCTGCGCAAGCAACGCCTTTTCAATCGCGGATGCGGCGGATTTTTCATCCATGCCCGCCACCTGCACAGGCTGCAGCATCGGCAGGTTTACGGTGCCGTCCGCAGCCACGCGCACGATGGAGTGTAACTCGGGCGTGTGGAATTCATTGACTTCGAGCAGATCCCCTGCCGTGATTGCGGCCGGAGACGCTGCCCCTGTTGCGCGCTGTTGCCCAATACCCAGCGGAATGCCTGCCTGCGGCGCGTTCCAAATCTGTGGCGCATCCTTGGGATTGGGCGTGGGATGCGGTGTGCTTTCCGTGATGATTGGCTGGGCAACCCCTGCGGGGATTCCCTGTGTGCTTGGCGTGGGCGCCTGGCCGTGGAGCGCGGATGTGCACATGAAGGCAAGCGCGAGAATTGCGCCCATGGCAACCGCGTTATTAACCGGGGCCTTGACAGCATCCATCACCATCACCGCGGCATAGGCCAACCAGAGAGCCACAACAATGCTGATGGCAAGAAAAAGCGACAAATCGGGCATGGCCGGCTTGTAAGGCTCCACTGGCGGATCGACAACGACGATCCCGGGTGAGTGCATCCCTGCGGCCAGCCCCCCCTCTTCAAGCTTGGCCGTCAATCGCGCCAACAATTCGCTGCCAGCGCGAGCCTGCAATTCCAAGAGGTTGAATTGCATCATCGCGCTGTTTTTCCTGAGCGCATCCGTCGTTTGTTGATCGAGTTGGGAACGCAAAAGCATCTCTTGTGATTGTGCCGCCGCAAAAGCGCTTTTAAATCGCTCCATTAACTTTGCATCCTCACTGCGCAGTTGCGCGGTGAGATCGTTCAATTGGTTCTGAATTTCAACCACGCGCGGATACGTCGGGCCATACTCCGAACTAAGCCGCGCCTGCTCCTGCTCCAGGTCGCTTTTGCGGCTTTGCAGTTGCGTGAACACGGCGGTCGAAAGGCCGCTGGTGACCTGCAATTGAGAATTGCCAGCCAGGACGGATTCAGGATTTCCCTTCTCGGCCTCCTGCAGCGTGGACTCAGCCAAAATTCTTTCCGATGTGGTGATGGCCAACTGGTGGCCGAGGTCCTCAAGTTCCATCAGTGCCGGGTCCATCGTCTTGGTGGCGATGTCGCTGGGCGCTTCCCCCTGCCGGCCAGCCACCAATTGATGCCTGCTTTGATAGTCGGCAAGATTTTTCTGGTCAGCCTCCACCTTCGCCTGCAATGCCTGCAATTGCGACCTGAGCCAATCCGACGCCTGCAAGGTTTCGCTGGCGCGGTTGGCCCTCTCCAGGTCCACAAAATCACCCACCAGAGCATTGACAACCTTCACGGAGAGCGCCGGGCTTCGTGTTCTAAAACGAACCGTGAGCAGGAGAGTGCGTGGAAGCACCTGGACTTTGAGCTTTTTTCTGAAGCGCTCCAGCAAATACTCCCGCGCCACCGGGCTGGGTGCATCAGGGTTGAAATCAGAGAAACTTCCGGGGAAGCCGGGCGCAAAAGCCGGTTCCCTGTCGAGGCGCAAATCATGAATCACGCGCAAGGCAAGCTGGTCGCTTCTGAAAACGCCGGCTAGGGTTTCCATTTGCAATGGGGCGGAAAGGGCTGAAAGCTGGGCGGCAGAATCGTTACCTTCCAGCCTGAGGGCCGAGGCCGGCTGCACCTCAAGAGCTACTTTGGCCGTGGCGTCATACTGGTTGGGCGCGATGAAGCAATAAACAAGCGTGGCGAACGGCAACCCAATGAGGACGGAAAAGAACAGTTTTAAATTGTGGCGTGGAATTTGAATCAGGGAGTGCAGAGAAACAATATCCGAAGACGCATTGGCTAGAGCACGACCATCGGGCACGGAGAGAGAACCTCGATTCTTCAATCTGCCTCTGGGAGCATGAAGCTCGATTCCCAAAATGGATTAAGAAGCAAGTGTTATTCATTTGCCGTGTTGAAGAAAAGCGATTATCTTCGCAAGTCACATCACCAAGGTCTATGCGACTTAAGTATTTGATGTGTTGCGATACCATTCAACAGTACGCCGCAAGCCAACGGGAAAAGAGACGATTGGCTGATAACCGAGCAACTGCCGCGCGAGGGAGATGTCCGCCAGCGAATCACGAATGTCGCCGGCGCGCGGGGGGGCGTAAGATGGTTCTCCTTTATATTCAATAATTTGCGCTAATTCCCTGAATGTTTCATTCAGCGTGACGCGGTTTCCTGTGGCGGCATTCATGACGCGCCCGCTGACTTTTTCAGCAGGTGCCGCAGCGGCCAGCAAGTTGGCATGGACCACATTGTCGATGAAGGTGAAGTCGCGGCTCTGCTCACCATCGCCGTAAATAGTGGGCTGTTCCCCCGCGAGCATTTTGCGGCAAAAGACAGCCATGACGCCGGAGTACTGCGAGGTGGGGTCCTGATAGGGGCCAAAGACGTTGAAGTAGCGCAAGGTCACGGTTTCAATTCCATAGACGCGCGCGAAAGCGCCCATGTAAAGCTCGGCAGCCATCTTGGCCGCGGCGTATGGCGATATCGGATTCGGCAGCATCTGCTCATGCTTCGGCAGCGTCGGAGTATCGCCATAAGCGGACGACGAGCCGGCATAGACCACGCGCCGGACGCCGGCCTTGCGCGCTGCATTGAGCAGGTAGAGCGAGGCGTCAACACAGGCGGCATTGGTCGGCAGCGGATCGGCAACCGAGCGCGGCACTGAAGCCAGCGCCGCCTCGTGGAAGATAATCTCAACGCCGCGAACCACGTGGCCACAGACAGCGGGATCGGTAAGATCCCCCTCGATGAACTCCATTTTATCGAGGCCGATGAGGTTTTCCCGTTTGCCGGTGATGAAGTTATCCACGCCGCGGACCGATTCGCCGCGCCTGATGAGTTCCGCTGCTATTGAGCGCCCGATAAATCCTGCCGCGCCTGTAACGAGATATTTGGCCACTCCGCACTCCTCCCCTGCACTACCAATGTAATTGATTCACTCGCCCATCCTTCAAGGCGGAAACGGTTTTGCCATCGAGAAAAGCGTAAACAGGAAAGCGGATTGAATTTGGGAAAGTTGGGTGAAGCCCGGCGAGGAACAGGCCGCGCATCTCTCTTTTACAATTGAAGAGGATAATATGCGATGAAAACACTGCTGCAACTGAAAAAGAAGATGGAAGACCGCGATGCCCGGATTGGGATCATCGGGATGGGGTATGTGGGGCTGCCGCTGGCGCTGCTCTTCAGCAATGAACGATACCAGGTCACCGGATTTGACATTGAAGCCGGCAAGGTGAAGACACTCAACCAGGGCGGCAGTTACATCGTCCGCATCTCACCGGCCGAGATCCAGGCGGCCCAGAAGGCCGGTTTCCGGGCCACCAGCGATTATGCAGAGATTGCGGGCATGGATGCGGTGATCATCTGCGTGCCGACGCCGCTCAATGAGTACCACGAGCCGGATTTGAGTTTTGTCACCAATACCATTGAGTCGATTGCCCCGTTCGTCCACGATGGCCAGCTGATAATTTTGGAGAGCACGACCTACCCCGGAACCACCGAGGAGGAGGTTGTGCCGCGACTGGAAAAACTGAACCGCCATGGTTTGCGGGTGGCGCGCAACGACGAGGAAGCGGGGCTGCATGTGGCCTTTTCACCGGAACGCGAAGACCCGGGCAATGAGACCGTGGCGCGGCACGATATCCCCAAGGTTGTAGGCGGCTGCGGGATCGTGGCCAGCGAGTTGGCGGGGGCCATGTACGGCTCCATCTTCCGGCGCGTGGTCCCGGTCAGCAGCCCCTCCGTCGCCGAGATGACCAAGCTGCTTGAAAACATTTATCGCTGCGTCAATATCGCGCTGGTCAACGAGCTCAAGCAGCTTTCCATGCGCATGG
>JAJXXN010000342.1 GCA_021781075.1 Acidobacteriota bacterium
GCTATGCCGACGCCAAAGGCGAGATCACAGCCCTGGCCACGCACAGCGCGTCGCAGGGTGACTACAGGCCGGTGATCCTGTTGCCAGACGTGGCGTCTGCCCCGGTTGCAGGCGGGTCGCAGTAAGGTGGGCTGCGGCTGGGCGGCTTCTACCGCAGCCTGCTTGCGCGATTCCACTATGCTGTCAATCTGCTTCAGCCGCAAGTCAAGCAACTGTTGCTGCGAGGCAGTTTTAAACAATTTACTGGCCGCCGACAAGACCGCACGCGCATCATCCAGCTTGTCCATTGAGAGAAGCAGGCTTTCCATGTTCAACCGGTAGTGGAACTCTGCCGGGTCGGCGTCAATAGCCTGCAACTCCAGTTGCCGCGCCTCTTCCATCCGCTTCGGATCAACCCGTATCATCGAGGCAAGCCGATCATAGGCCGCCGCGCTGTGCGGGTAAAGTCCTATCTCCTTGCGAAGGACCGCCTCCACCTCCGCCTTCTGCCCGGCGTTCAAGCCGGTGCTCATCCGCAGCATCACATAACGGTCAAGAAACCCCTGCCGTTGGCAGCCAAGCTTGTATGCCTCGTCATACATCCGCAACGCTTCAACGTGGTCGTTCTCGTGCAAGGCGATTGTCCCGCGCTCTTCCAGCGCATCCGCATCCTGCGGGTCCTCCTTGAGAACGCTGTCCAGCATGGTCTTGGCCGTGTTCAACTGACCTTCGTGCATCAATATCTCCGCCTCCGCCGCAGCCACCTCCGGCTGCGAAAGTGGCCTCAACTTGTAGCTCGATTCGTCCAGAGGGGCGGCTGCCGTGTTGAGGACAAGCTCCCTGTAATTTCCTGACCGGATGTAATACTCAAGCTGGGTTGTCAGGTCCTTTAAATTGCCAAACGCCTTTGTCGCCGCTGAAACCGGGTTATTCCCCTGCCCCACCAGCAACAGGTAATCCTTGATGTGGTTGGTCTTGTTATCAAAATCATTGATCATCAGGTAATGCGTCAGCGCCCACGACTCGGCATAAAAAATATTCCCCTTGTTCTCTTCATGGTAATAAGGTGAATCTCGGTCCACTGCGAATAGCGTCTCCAGTGGAATCAACCGGTTCTGCCGCAGGAACAGAATGTCATTCACGTTGGCCTGGCCAAGCTCCGCGTTCTTGTCATGGATCACTGTGTTTTGGTAGAACTGCGCAAGCCCTTCATTCAGCCACAGTGGCATCCAATCCTCTATCTTGCGGAACTGCATGTGCGTGTACTCGTGGTAAATTGTCGCGTAAGGGTGCTGCTGCTCCGCGTCCAGCCGCAAAAGCACATAATTCCTCGACTCGCCGCGCAAAAAGAAGCCCGCCAATTGCAATTGATTCTTGGCGCGCCGATCAGGCGGTAAAAGCGCATCAAAACTCTTCTGGTTCTTCACGGCTATGATCAGAAGTGGCATTTCCGAATCTGAATTTGCATGGGGCGTTAATTTCTGGAACGTCCAGCGCATGCGCTCGAACTGATCAAGCAGACGACGCGCCTCTTTCTCGCCGGTGTTGGCCACCACCGTGAAATGCGCGCTGGACACTTCAATCCATTGCTCGCCCGAAGCCAGGGATGCGCGGTTGAAACAACTCAAAACAAGGAGCAATAAAATAATTCGGGCTTTCATCGCATCCCAGTTTAGCGGATGCCATCAGGGGTGAGTCCACTGGAAAATCGGCCCTGCCCGCATGACATAAAGTGACGAAAGTACATGGACTAAACGCCCGGCAATGAAAGAAATGCGGCGAAGACTTCATTCGACAATAGCCGCCCGCGCGGTGTGAAGCGGAGCAGATTTTCTTCATGAATCAGCAGCCCGTCAACTAGCATCGCCTCGGCCGCCATGAGCATTGCCTCAACCGCCGCGCTGCCGTAATGATTTTTCAGTCGCCCTACTTCCACACCGCTATTCTTCCTCAAGCCCAAAAAAAACTCTTCCTCCAGCTCCATGTGCCGGTCAAGCCGCTGTAGCTCCTGGGCGCCTTTCTTGGCAATGTAGTCTCCCAGCTCGCTCGTTTCGCTCCAACGCAGCGCGCTGAAATTCTCCCTCGCCTCCGCCACATACAAAAAAGATGATGCGTCAAGACCAACTCCCAGGTACGGTTTTCGCTCCCAATAACGCAGATTGTGCCGGGACTCGAATCCGCTCCGCGCAAAATTTGAAATCTCATACTGCGCAAAACCCGCCTTCGACAAAAACTCCACCCCGTGCTCATACAGTTTGATGATCGTCTCCTCATTCGGAACCAATCCCGCGCGATAACGGGCACCGCCTGAGAGCAATTCCCTGCCCAGCCGCGAATCCTCATCCACCTCGAGCATATAAATGCTGGCGTGCGTAGGCGCCGCCTCGCCCAACGCTTCCAACGATTCCTCCCATGATTCAAGCGTCTGCCCAGCCAGTCCCGCAATCAAATCGAGATTCACATTGCGGATGCCGGCCTCGCGCAGCCGCGCCACATCCTCAAAGACCTGCTTGCGCGTATGCAGTCGCCCCGCCTGCGCAGCTTCAACATCCACAAACGATTGCACGCCCAGGCTTGCCCGGTTCACGCCGCAGGCCGCCATCGCGTAAAGTGTTGCATCGCCGATCTGCCCCGGCGCGCACTCCACCGTTATCTCCGCATCCTCGGCCACGGCAAACACGTCGTGTATCGCCGCAAAAAGCTGCGCCAGCAATTCGCCCGTCAACAGCGTCGGCGTACCACCTCCCAGGTAGATTGAATCCACCACAATTGGCAGGTGTAAATGATTCCCGGAGGCAAACGCCTGCGCGGCACGCAAATCCTCAATGATCCGCCCAACATACCGCGCATGCTCACTGGCCGGATATACTCCCGAGGCGAAGTTGCAGTACGTGCACTTCGAGCGGCAAAACGGGATGGAGATATACAGGCCTAGGCTTTGCCGCTCACTGAGCTTCATCCTCCGATTCTTTCACAAAATTGAAACACTCGCGCTGTTGTCACTTTGGCCTTTTCTGAGAAAATATCAATGGGGACTCAATTTCCATTGCGTACAAAAATTGCATTTGGTGCGCCTGTCGCGCAAGCTGTGCTGCTTCTTGCCCACTGGTTTCTGTGGCACACCGCCAATCGCCTCATCGGCCCAGCGCCATGGCCCGTCAAACTGGCCCTTCTCATACTCGCTTTCAGCTTCTTTCCCGTTACCGCCATCACCTTTCGTCTCCACTCCCCGCTTGTGCGCTTCGCCTATAAAATCGCCGCGCTCTGGCTCGGCGTTTTCAATTACCTCTTCTGGGCCGCCGTGCTTGCCTGGCCCATCCGCTTTTGCCTCTGGCTTTTGCATCGCACCGCCTATGACCGTCTCGCAGCCCTGCTGCTTCTCGCCGTGGCTCTCTGCACGGTCCTCTACGGGTTACGCAACGCCCAGTCCATCCGAATTCGCCGCCTCGCGATCCAGCTTCCCAACCTGCCACCCGCATGGCATCAGAAAAAAATCGCCCTCGTGAGCGACACCCACTTTGGCGCCGTCAATGGTCCCGGCTTCAGTCGCCGCGTCGTCAACTTGCTCAAGGGACAAAATCCCGACCTCATCCTCATCGCCGGCGACCTCTTTGACGGCGCCGGCATCGATCCCGCCCAGGCTCTCGCTCCCTGGAAAGACCTCCAGCCGCGCCACGGCATCTGCTTTGCCACTGGGAATCACGAGGAGTTCGGAGACCGCACACCTTACCTCAAGGCGGTCCACGATGCGGGCATCCGCATCCTCGACCCCGACGACATTTACTACCTCCGCCGTGAAGGCGATTCCGCTTACATCACCTCCGCGCTGGTCGAGCTCGATGGCTTGCAAATCGCCGGCCTCGGCTTCCACGATACAACGCATCTGCCCAGGTTGCGTTCCGCCCTCGCCGCGCTCGCTCTCAATACCGCAAAGCCAAGCATCCTCATCCATCACGTCCCCAATCAATTGCCTGAAATCGAACGCGCCGGCTTTTCCCTCATGGTCAGCGGCCACACTCATGGCGGGCAATTTTTCCCCTTCAACTTGCTGGTCAAATCCATCTTCGGTCCCTTCGCTTCGGGCCACGCGCGCTTTGGCAAGCTGCAAACCCTCACCAGCCTCGGCGCGGGAACTTGGGGGCCGCCCATTCGCGTCGGCACACGCTCTGAAATCCTGCTCATCGAACTCGGCGTGCCCGCCGGCTGCCTCCCTTAAAATGAAAGTGAACTTCCCCGCATCCAATGGCCGACGCAAAAAAGAAGGACGACGAACTTTCCGGCAAGGTTTACGACTCGGTGCTGATTCGCCGGCTCGGGCGATATCTGCGCCCTTATAAGGTGCAGGCCACGCTTTCAACCCTTTCCGTCATATTGGCATCAGCCTTCGGCTCGCTCGGCCCCTTCTTCATGATGGTTGCCCTCGACCGTTACCTCGCCCCGGGAAAGAGCGGCGGTGTCTCCGTTCCAATCGTGCGCTGGTTCGGCTCCAAACTTTCCCCTGTCCCCTTCACCGGCATCTCGCAACTCGCCGCCTTGTATCTCGGCGCGCTGCTCTTCGTCTACGCATTCGAGTTTGTGCAGACTTACCTCATGCAGTGGACCGGCCAGAAGCTCATGTTCGACCTGCGCAGCGAAATCTTCCGCCACATGCA
>JAJXXN010000025.1 GCA_021781075.1 Acidobacteriota bacterium
CACGGCCATCAGCCAGGGCAACATTGTCGCGGGCAAGCTTGCAGACATTCAACTGCCCAGCTACAAGTACCCTTATCGCGTCGCCAGCTATCAAACAGGGGATGGCAGCACGAATTACCTGGGGCTCTCCGAGCGCAACGACCAGCGTGTGCTCAGGCACATGCGCAACTACCTCATTGGCATCTGCCTGTTGATTGTTGTTCTGGGATTCCTGCTGATCTTTTTCACCACCAAGGAGATGTTGAGTCGCGTGCAGGGCATCACCGAGACGGCTTCGCACATCGGCCAGGACGACCTGACTTCGCGTGTGCCGGCGGGCAAGCGCCACGATGAGATCTCGCAGCTTGCGGCCACGCTCAACCGCATGCTGGACCGCATCCAGGCCACCGTGCGGCAACTTCACACCATGACCGACTCGCTCTCGCATGATTTGCGCAGCCCCATCATGGCGGTGCGGGGCAAACTGGAAACCGCATTGCTGGCCGCGCCCGAGGGCGAATGGACCGAGCCCATGGCCGATGCGCTGGTGCATCTTGACCGCGTCTCAGACCTGCTGACCAAGTCGCTCGACGTGGCCGAGGCCAACGCACATGCCCTGCGTCTGCGGCCTGAGTCCGTACGCCTGGATAAAATGCTGCAGTCGATGATTGACCTCTACGAGCCAGCCTTCGCCGAACATCAATTAATGCTTGGATTCACGGCACCCGCGCCTGTCCATGCCACACTGGATGCTGGACTCGTACACCGCATGCTCGCCAATTTGATGGACAACTGCCTCCGCCACCTGCCGGCGGGAACTCAAATCCAAATCACCTTGACCAGCAGTGGCCCCAGTTGCAAACTCAGCATCACGGATAATGGCCCCGGGTTTCCAGAGGCGATTTTGCCGCGCATTTTTGACAAGTATGCCAAGGGGGAGCACTCGACCGGGAGTGGCCTGGGCCTGGCCTTTGTTGAAGCCGTGGTCCGCGCCCATCAGGGTTCGGTCTCGGTCGCCAACCAGCCCCACGGCGGCGCTCAAATTGAAATCCTCATGGCCTGCCAAGATTCAAGATAATCATTCCCACCGCAGTTTTTAATTCCCCTGGAAAGGAATGCGCCGTTCCTCGTCAGCCGGGCTTCACTCTGACACGGCTTCAAGGAACGGCGCTTTTGCTTCAATGTGCTGCTTGAGTGCTTACATTTTTCTTCCGTGGCCGCGGACTAGAAGATGTAGCGAATCAGCAGGTAGGAGGTGTTGTTGTCGCTGGCATTGCGGCCGCTGCCATCGTAGTTGGTTGAGCCGCCGTTGAAGCGGGTGTAGCCGTTGTACTGGAAGGACACGTCGATGTTCTGCACCGGCCAGTAGGAGATGTTGCCAGAGATGCCTGTGCTGCGCGGGCTGCCGTTGGCGCTGCCGCTGACACCATCGTAGGTGCTGCCGAGCATGGAGGCGGACTGGTAGAGCGCGCTGTCCGCAGTGCCCGAGGTCAGGAACCAGCCAATGTTGCCGGTCAGGCGATTGCCGTAGTGATACTCAACGTTGGCATTGGCGGTGTTCAGGTGTTCCTTCACATAGCTGCTGGCGCCGCTGGCATAGCTGGCATTCAGTGTCTGGCCTTCATGCAGATACATGCCACGGAAGGAAAGCACGTCGCGTCCGATGGTGCGGTCATACTCCACATCACCACCAAGATCGGTGTAATTATCGGTCGGGCCGCTCACAGCGCCGGGGAAGGACGACATATGCATTCCGAAGAAACCTGCCTCAAATACATTCGTCCTGCCGCTTTCCTGGTATGCCAGGCGCCAGTAGGGAGCAACTCCGTTGATGTTGTACGTTGCGCCAGAGCCATTGTTCGGACGGGAAGAACCGATATGGTCTGAACGGTACAGCGTCAAGTCGCCATAAAAATGGTTGTCGTACATGGCATAACCGCCAAATCCGGCAACATCCTGGGCAAGGCTGCCTTGCAGAATGGCTGAGGCCGCAGGCGACGGCGCAGAGTCGGGAGCGACGAAAGGATACCCCCAGTTGGGCAGTGTCATCCACACGTCCTCAACCGTCGGGTTGTTGTTCATCATCAGGCCGAAGATCAGGTCCTTGTCGGCGACCTTGGTCTTGTTCGCGTAGCGAATGTCGGTGTTGTCCATGCCGAAGCTGCTGTCCTGCGTGTCAAAGGTGACTTGGAGGAAGCTGCCCACGTGGTCCGACCATGCGCCGGCGAGGAAGAGGGAGATGTCCTGGGGAAACTCGATGTTGTTGTTCTGCGTTCCCGGGATGGCCTTTTTGGTGCTGGTCATTGATGTCTCGAACCATGCGCCGAGGGGCAGGTTTTCGAGCATCTGCAAACCGGGTCGGCGTTTATCGGAGTCGGGGGCGGGAACGGTGCTGTTGTCCTTCTTCTGTGTGTAGCCGAGCAGCTTGAAGAGACGCCCTGCCGGGTTCAACTCGGGGGGTGCATAGTGGCAGCCTGTGCAGGCCAGGCCGGTTTGACGCGCATAGCTGGGCAGTGCATTTGCCGTGCGCGAAGTGGAAAACAACAGGACCGCAAGCGCGAGGTAGACAACTGCCGCGCCGGCCCCCTTGGTAAGAATTTTCATAAGTCCTCCTTGAAATTGACTGCATTGGTACTCGTACTGCTTCACTGCGCCCCGGGCTCCGACTTTCTCGGCCCGTCTTGCTGCGCAGAACTTTTTTGCCAAGCGCCGCCGCTTCTTGCCGGCAATCAGCGCTTGTCGTATGCCACACCCGGCGCCACATACGGCGGGTCGGAGACCAGACGGATGTAGGAAATCACGGCTTTGATCTCCGACTTGCTCAATGTGTTTCCATAGGGCGGCATCAGGGCGGAACGGTTCAACGACGGCCCGCCATGGGTGATGATGTTGGTCAAATCCACATCAGAAAATTTGTTGTACACATCGCCGCTGGTGAAGGCGTGCGGCTTGACCGCGAGGTTGTCGTAGTTGGAAACCTGCTCGGCTGATGAGTCCGGGTTGTGGCAGCGCGAGCAGTATTTGTCGTTCACTTCCCTGCCCACTTCCTGCGGATAACCGACAGCCAGCTCAACCACCGACAAAGTGAATGGTTTGCCTTGGGCATCCTGCGAAGTTGCCGTGAGCTCGTAGCGCCCGGAACTGCCGCCGAGCTGCACCTTGAAGGTTGCCAGCCCGTTGTCGTCGGTAAGCACTTGCGTGGAGTCAAAAACCACACCTGCGGGGCCGCTGATCGCGACCTTGGCTCCAGTCACTGCATTGCCCTGCGAGTCATTCACCTGCAACACCAGCGGCTGAGGCAATTGCGAACCGATGACCCCGGTTTGCCTGTCACCGCTTGACACCACGAGGGCGCTGCCCGCCGCCTTGGCCTGGAGCGCCGCCGCGGCGGGCTGTTGGTGGTGGCACCCGGCCAGGGCCGTGGCGGCAAGAAGCGCGTAAATCCATGGATTCGATTTCATCACTTTGCCCCCTTCGAGCCGGACTTTTGCATCATGAGGAAGGCGGTCAGCGCGCGCGCATCGTCATCGCTCATGTGCTGGTTTGGCTCAACCGTCCCCGGTCGCAATGCCTGCGGATCCTTGAGGTAGTGGTAGATCCACGAGGCATTGAGCCGCGAGCCAACCTTGGTGAGTGTCGGGCCGATGTACCCCTTGTCGACGTCCGGGTTGACCATATGGCAGGACTGGCAGGCGTACTTCGAGTAGAAGAGCTGGCGTCCTTTTTCGACCAGGTCCGGAGCGTAGCCGGTGGCGGGCATCTCATCCCGCAGGAAGGCCGGGTTCTGATAGACGTTCATGATGTAGTCGGTCAGTTCCTTCCGCTCGGCATCCGTGAAGTTGAACTTCGGCATGCGTCGGATGAGCGCCGGGCGGAGGGTGTTGGGGTTCTTGAGGAATTCGTCGAGCCACGGGCTTTGCACCGACGTGCCCTCCCAACTGAGGTCGGGCGCCATGTCGCCACCGTGGCCGTTGATGCGGTGGCAACTGAAGCAGTTCAGGTCGGTCATCAACTGGCCTGCGTGCCCGGCCGGCTGGTAGTTGGTCTCACGCACCGTGGGTACCTGCAATTCTGCCGGGAGGTCGAAGCTGCGGTCGGTGTGGGAGAGCAGTTCCGTGGTCACCGCCTCCACCTGGTTGGTGTTGAAGTTGTAGCGCGGCATGCGGAACGAGGAGCCAAAGGAGCGCGGCTGGCGGATTTTCTGGTTCAGGTACGCGGGCAGCGAGTGCTCCATGCCCGGCAAAAAGACCAGTTGCACCACCGGCTTGCTGCCGATGCGGGTCAAGTCAGGGCCGAAATTATCCGGCTTCGGAACCCCTGCGATCTCGTGGCACGAGGCGCAGCCATACTCGACAACCAGCGCCTTGCCGTGCGCAATCTGCGCCGGGGTAGCCGGTTGCAGGTGCACATTGGCCATGTAGTCCGAGTCGCTCTTGTTCATCACGAAAGCCGTGATGGTCTTGAGCTGCGCATCGCTCCAGCGGTATTGCGGCATGGGCGTGTTGGGGTCGTACTTCTGCGGATTGCGCATCCAGGCCATCAGCCATTGCGGCTTGACCTTGTTGCCAACGCGGGTCAACTCGGGGCCCAGGTCGCCGCCCACCAGGTTGCCGGCGGCATTCTGCGCGGCGTGGCACGAGGCACAGAAGGATTCGCCATACAGGCTGGCCCCGGCGGTTGGATCCGGCGCCGGCCCATGCGTCTCCGCGACGGCCATGGTGTCACCAACACCCGGCTTGCTGTTGGCCATCAGGAAGGCGGAGATGTCACTGGCATCCGCATCACTCAAGTTGAAGTTGGGCATGGTGGCGGTAGCCGAATAGGCGACCGGGTCCTTCAACCACGCATAGACCCACTCGCGCGTCGTCTTGTCCGCGATGTGCGTCAGCGGCGGAGGGTCGTCCGTGGCCTGCATCTTGCTTCCATCCGGCAGCGTGACAGTGTGGCAATGCACGCATCCGTAGCGGGAAAGCATCACACGGCCCAGGTTCAGCTTGGGCGTGCCCTCGAGCGCGGAATGGTGGCACTGGCCGCAGGACGACTCGATGTACTTCGTCGGGAGGATCGGTTCCTCGCCGGCCATCTCGCTTGCGTGCGCCTCCTTGACCGTGGTGGCCGCGCCCTGGCCGCGGTGGCAGATCACGCAGCCAAACTCGGTCAACTTGTGCGGCATCGCCGGGTGGGCACGGAATGGCTGCTCCTTCACGTCGTACAGGCTGGCCTCGGTCAGGCCCACATGGCAGGTCTGGCAGCGGTCCACCACCCCCAGTTTCGGAATCCATATCTGCTGGATGCCGCCCTCAAAGTGACGGCGCAGCGTGACCGCATCGCCGCGGTTTGTGATGAAGCGCAGGTACTGGCGTTGGAAGCCGTGCCATTCGCTGAAATAATCCTTCGCCGGCGCAATGGTCAGCAGCAGAAGAAGAATCACACTGACCACGCCGAAGACGCGGTACGGGTCGCGTAGAAAAGCCTTCAATGAGGCGATGAAGCTCGTGTTCTTCGTTTGCATCAGCTCCTCCAGGGCAACACCCACGACCAGCCGGGACCGCGGAAGAACGTGCCGACCACTGTGAGTACGAAAAGTTCAAATAGAAACCAGGTCATGATCCACCAGGAAATCGGTTTTAATGCCAGATAGCGCCGAAAGCGGTTTTTTGTCTCCGGAGTGCTGTAGGCGGCGGTCAACAGCAGGCCCGCCATGATGAGCGTCGGGACCAGCGCCACGTACACATCGAAGACCAAGAGGAAAAGCGAGAGCGTGCCGGAGACAATCATCGCCCACAGGAAACGCTGCTTGCGGTTCTTGAGGAAGAAGCCCTCAGCCTCGACATTGATGTCGAAGTAAGGAATCACGATGAGTGAAACCACGAGCAGGCCCGGGATGATGACGCCGGCCACGACCGGCGGGAAGTAGTGGAGCATCTCCTGCAGGCCGAGGAAGTACCACGGCGCCTTGGCCGGGTTCGGGGTATTGGTGGGATTGGCCAGGCCCTCGAGCGGCGCATTGAAGAGGAGGGACATGGTGACCAGCGCCACCAACAACACCTCAACCGCCAAGACCGCGCGAATCAGGACCTCGGGGAAGGTTTGCACCTTCAGTTCGTCGTGGGTCTTGACCTGCGGCGAGGTGCGCCGGGTGATGAAGAGCACCCGCTTCTGCGAGACCCTCATGTCGGAGCCAATTTCGGCTTTGAAGTCTTTGGGGGTTGTCATAGGGATTCCTGCTCCTCCGAGGTTTTCTTCGCCTTCACGCCGGGCTCGCTCTCACGGACATAGAGGCCGCCGTCCTTGCGGATGCGCCAGAAGTGCACGGCGAGGAAGAGAAATGCAGCCAGGGGCAGAATCACGGTATGCAACACATAAAAGCGCAGCAGCGCGTTGGCGTTGACCAGGTTCCCGCCGAGCAGCAGAAAGCGGATTTTATCGCCCAACAACGGCACGGCGGAGGCGATGTTGGTGCCCACCGTGATGGCCCAGAAGGCCAACTGGTCCCAGGGCAGCAGGTAGCCGGTGTAGCTGAGCAACAGCGTCAGCAACAACAACACCACGCCGACCACCCAGTTGAACTCGCGCGGCGCGCGGTAGGCCCCGCGATAAAAGACACGGAACATGTGCGCAAAGGCGAGAAAGACCATGGCGTGCGCGGACCAGCGGTGCAGGTTGCGCAGGAAGAGCCCCGACGAAACCGCGAACTGAAGGTCCTTGACGTCGCTGTAAGCCAGAGGCACCGAGGGGTGGTAGTAGAGCATGAGCAGCACGCCGGTGACCACCAGCACGATGAAGGTGCCGAGGGTCAGCGTGCCCAGGTACCAGGTGGCGCCAAGTCCCAACATGCGTTTGCGGACCTTGGTCGGAAACAGGTGCAGAAAGACGTTCTGCTGGATGGCCAGCGCATTATGCAATGTGCTTGTGCCCCTCCCGCTGCGGAAAATCGAACGCCACACCCGCGAATTTTCGAGTTTTTCGAGATAGCTTGCAAAGGTGCCCGGCATCGTTTATACCCTCAGGAATTGAAACGGTGGAATGATTGCGGAGCGATCGACCATCAGGTCCCCGTCGTCGCTGATCCAGGTTTTGAGCCAAGGAAGCGGCTTGGGCGCGGGCCCCTCGATCTTCTTCCCCTCACGGTCAAAGCGGCTCCCGTGGCAGGGGCAGGCGATCTGGTTCAACTCCGGCTTCCATGCTGTCATGCAGCCAAGGTGCGTGCAGATTGCGCTCAGTGAAAAATAACCGTCGGCGATGCGGACGAGGTAAATCGCCGAGTTCACATCGAGCGTCACCGAGCCGACGGTGTAATTTTCCGCCCTGCCCGCATTCACAATGGGCGAAGGCTCAAAGAGGACGTTGGGGGACAAGTACTGGTAGTAGAAGGCGATTGTTCCCGCGGCCGCGATGCCCAGCGAACCGAGGCCCAGCTTGGTGAAAAAATCCCTGCGGTCCAGCACAGCGCCGCCTTGCGCAGGATTGGGGTGTGTCGTCGTGGTCATTTTCTTTGTCACTTCCTGTCCGCCACCGCTTCGCGCAGCGGTGCCTCGATGGATTCGATGGAGATCAACCCGGTAGGTTCGGCCGGGAGCAGGTTATATGCTTCCATGGTGATGGTGCCTGCCGGGCAGCGCGCAGCGCACAGCCCGCATCGGATACAACGCGTCTCATCCTTGAGCATCACCGAGCCGCTGATGACGCCCAGCTCCTCGGCGCGCACTTCGTCCAGTTCCACATTGAGCAGTTGTTCTTTTTCAACCAGTTGCTGCACCACCCCGGGCTCAAAATCAAAGCGCTCCAGGTTGACCAGCTCCAGGCAGCTCTCGGGGCAAATATCCACGCAGCCGCCGCAGAGGACGCAGAGGCTGCCGTCCTCGGCGTTGCCCTCGAAAATCGTGTTCACCCAGCAGTGCAGGCAGCGTTGCGCCTCAAGCTGCGCCGTCTCCTCGTCATAGACCACCTCGACCTCGGTCATGCCGGTGCGGCGGTCGAGCGGCAGCACGGGCGGGTCCTGGCGGACGATGTCGAGCAGGTTGACCGGCATGCTGTGGCGGTTGAACACTTCGACTTCAATTTTTGCCTCGGCGTGGTTTGTGCCGCGCAAAAACTCGTCAATGCCCATTGCCGCGCGTTTGCCGTCGGCCACGCTGTCGATGATAAGGCGCGGGCCAAAGGCGCAGTCGCCGCCGGCAAAGACGCCTGGGGCCGAAGTCATCAGCGTCTTCGAGTTGACCGCAATCAGGCCGCGGCGCGATATTTCGACACCGTCCTCCGGCTGCAGAAAGTCCAGCTTCGGGGCCTGGCCAATCGCCATGATGATCGTGTCGCACTCGAGCTGGAACTCGCTGCCCTCCTGGAAGGTGGGGTTGAAGCGGCCATTCTCATCAAAGACCCTCTGGGTCCTGATCACCTCGAGCGCGGTGACGTTGCCGTCCTTGCCGATGATCTGCTTCGGCCCGAGGCCGGGATGGAGGATGATGCCCTCCTCTTCCGCCTCCGTAATCTCCTCCAGCGATGCCGGCATCTCCGCGCGGCTCTCCAGGCAGACCAGGTGCACCTCTTGCGCGCCCAGCCGCAGCGCGGAGAGCGTGATGTCCATCATTTCCTTGCCGGCGATCGCGTCCACATTCTCCTTGGACGGCACCTGCTCCTCGACCCCGGCGACATGCTGCTTCACCACCTCGCGCGCCGCCGAACGGGCCACGTCCATCGCCACGTTGCCGCCGCCGATGACCAGCACCTTCTTGCCGATGGTGAACTGGTAGCCCAGGTTGATGTTGAGCAAAAATTCAATGCCCTTGTGAACGCCATCCAGGTCCACGCCGGGAATGGTGAGGTCGCGGCTGCGATGCGCGCCCACGGCAATCAACACCGCGTCAAACCCCTGTTTGCGCAACTCGGCGACGGTGAAATCACGGCCCGCGGCCTGGTTCAGCTTGAGCGTGATGTCGCCCACGGCCAGAATCTCGCGCACCTGCGCCTGCACCACGCTGCGCGGCAGGCGGTACTCGGGCAGTCCAAGGTGCAACATGCCGCCCGCCACCGGCGCGGCCTCAAAAATTGTCACCGAGTAACCCATCAGGGCCAGGTCATGCGCCGCGGAAAGCCCCACCGGGCCTGCGCCGATCACCGCCACCTTGAATGGCAGTTTCTCCTGCTTGCGCCCCGCATTCACATTCACCGGGCGCCGCGACTCGGGCCCGTGCCGCTCGGTCAAAAATCTCTTCAATGCGCGGATCGAGACCGGGCGGTCAATGGCACCGCGACGGCACGCCGTCTCGCAGGGGTGCGCGCAGACCCTTCCGCAGATGCTGGCCAGCGGGTTGGGCTCCCGCGCGTAGCGGTAGGCCTCCTCGTACTTGCCTTCCGCGATCAACGCCACATACCTGCCCGCGTTGGTATGCGCGGGGCAGGCCATCATGCAGGGGAAGTTGCTGTTCAACCACCCAGTATCGACCGTCTTATTTTCAAATCGTTTCAGCATGTGGCCTTGTCCCTCGTCGTTGTCAACAGTTACTTCACAGCGATGTTCGCCTCGGCGTCGCCCGAGACAGTCACCTGAACGGAACCGGTCTTGCCCTTGCCTGCCTCGTTCCAGGCAACAACCTTGTAGCTGCCATTCGGCACATCCGCAATCTTGAAGTTGCCCGCCTTGTCTGTCACGGCAAAATACGGCGTGGGAACCACCACGATGTAGCCGGCCATGTCAGGGTGCACGTTGCAAAGCAGCGGCACGGAGCCCAGGTTGTCAAACTTGAAGCTGCGCTGCTGACCACGCGGCCAGGTGCCCATGTTGTGCCCAAGGGCCTTGTTGCCGCTGATGGACGGCCAGAACACGTTGTGCTCCACGCTGTCGCTGTTCTTGAAGTCCACCGTGGTGCCCTTCTCAACCACGACCAGATGAGGCATGAACATCAGGCCTTCCTGGTCGATCTTCACATGAGCCGTGGGGGCGGGAAAGGTCTTGCCGGCGACCGTATCGATGTAGACCGCCGATTCGCCCTTGGCGCCTGTGACCTTGCCGTGGATGGTGCCTGCTTGAGCTGTGAATGCCGCCAGCATGAACACAAGAAATGCCGGAACAATATACTTCATACTGCCTCCTTGCTCAGCGAGTGAGCGTGTTGGGTTTTGTGAG
Source organism: Acidobacteriota bacterium (assembly GCA_021781075.1). Lineage (GTDB taxonomy): Bacteria > Acidobacteriota > Terriglobia > Terriglobales > Acidobacteriaceae > CAIMNN01. Next base: position 10,106 of record JAJXXN010000025.1, read on the forward strand.
CTAGTGGGGAATGAGACGCGCGACACGTGACTACTTCAACCTCCGGGGAACGCTTTGTTGTACTTGCTGTTCGTTCTGAACCTGCTAGAACATCAAGCGCACCCGACTTGCTGCGTGCCGCTCATAAGTATATGACCAAACCTCCATGTTTACGGTATGTGATACTCGTCACATATTCGAACCTTTTTTGTTTTAATGGATTCCGGAACTCTAAAATAGTTCATCATTCCCATTGCAATGAACAGCTTACGCGATTTGAAGTGATTTCATCCTATTCTGGTTGCCTAGGTCTTAAGAATGAACCGTGTCCGCGTATCCAACGGGCTGCCTGCCCGCAATCCCAACCACCGCGACACCCCAAAAAGCCGGGTTCCCGGGCAATTCATCCGGCAATCTTCGCTATAATCACTTCAAACTGCGGCGCTTTTCAAGAAACATTGCATGGAAAAATTTTTCCTCAACACGCTTTTCCTCCCCTTCTTCGCCGCATCCCTTCTTTTTTCACAAAACGACGACTCGCAGCTCGTCAATGAGCTCAATGCCCTGGTCACCGCGCAAGTCTCCGAACGACCCTCCGCCACGCTCAAAATCGCCAAGGAGATTCATGCCCTGCCCGATGGAATCCTCAAGGTGAAGGCCGCCGATGCACTGGCCCAGATTGTGCTGCGCAACGACCCGGGCGCCACCGGGATGGAAACTGTCGCCGATGCACTGCGCGAGTCGCTGCTCGCCTTCCCGGTCAACGGCAACCACGGCGAACCCGCACCGCCTTACATGGACCTTGCCCGGCTCATCCGCTATGAACATGCCGGCACCGCAATCGACGACCAGCGTTTTGCTCATGCCATGCAGATGCTGGCCGCGGAAGACCATCATGTGGAGGCCACGGACTTCACCCTCAAAGACCTGCAAGACAAGAGCTACACCCGCTCGCAATTGCGTGGCAAAGTGGTGATGGTCAACTTCTGGGCCTCGTGGTGCGCGCCCTGCCTGCTGGAGATGCCGGATATTGAGGACCTGTACGCGCGTCTTAAATCAAAGGGCCTGGTGGTGCTGGCCATCAGCAATGAGGACGAGGCCACGGTCCGCGCAGCCGCCGCCCACTATGGCTTCAAGATGCCCGTGTTGCTCGACCCCGATGCCGGGCTGGGGCAAAGCCTCGGCATTGATGGCCTGCCACGGACCTATGTCTTCAACCGCGAGGGAAAGCTCGTCGCCGCCAGCATCGACCAATGCTCGCGGCGGCAGTTTGTGCAGATGCTCGGGGAGGCCGGCCTGCATCCCTAAGCAGGCGCACTTGCCGGTGCATTGATTCCGCTCAACTCCACCGTCCGCTTCAACTGGCCGCAGGCCGCGAAAATATCGCGCCCGCGCGGTTTGCGCAAATACGCCGGCACACCCGCGGCGATGAGCGATTGTTTGAATGCCTCTACCTGCGCCGCATCGGGCGTGGCGTAGGGCACGCCGGGACCCGGGTTCCACGCAATCAGGTTCACCTTGGCCGGCAACCCGGCGCGGCGAACCAGTCGGGCCAATTCAACGGCATGGGCCGGCTGGTCCGTCACGCCGCCCAGCAAAACATACTCGAAGGTGATGCGCTCATGGGCGCGCAACTCCATCCGCCGCAGCGCGTCCATCAACTGCCCGATCGGCCATTTGCGGTTGATGGGCATCAGCCGGTCGCGGACCTGGTTGCTGGGCGCATTCAGGCTGATGGCCAGTCGTGGGCGAAGCGCCGCAGGCTCCGCGGCAAAGCGCTCGATGCCGGGCAAAATTCCTGAAGTGGAAACCGTCATCCGCCGCGCGCTGATGCCCACCTGCTCCACCAGGAGCCTTACCGCGGCAATAAAATTGCCGTAATTCAAGAATGGCTCGCCCATGCCCATGAAAACCAGGTTGATGCGATCGGTTTCTGGCGTCAATGAGTGGCGCGCGAGCACACTCACCACCTGCCCGGCAATCTCGCCCGCCGTCAAATTGCGCGTCAAGCCCAGGCGCGCCGTCAGGCAGAACTGGCAATTCACCGCGCAGCCAATCTGGCTGGAAACGCAAATTGTGGAGCGGCGCACAGTGTCGCCCCCCGCATCGTCCTCGCCGTCTTCACCACCATCGCTCTCCGGCATCCACACCGTCTCCACGGTCTGCCCGTTGTTGACTTCGACCAGGTAGCGCTCGGTGCGGTCGGCGGCGGTAAAAACCTGCGCAATGCGCGGGCGGCCAATGCTCCACCCCGCGGCTTGCAACTGTTGGCGGAGGGCGAGGGGCAGTGTCGTGAACTCGTCGAGTGCTTCAAGCCTCTGCCGGTAAAGTCCATCGGCAATCTGCCGCGCACGATAGGCGGGCTCGCCGAAGCTTGCAACCACCTCCACCAGCGCGGACTCATCCAGGCCAAAGAGCTGCATCCCCTGCGTCGCAGGCGCGGCGTTGAACTCCACCGCCGGAGCGGTGGGCAGTGGCATCGAATCCGGCTTGGGTGTTTTTTTCTCCATGGGAGCTGACTCCATTGTATTTGCAGGCCGTAAGCGCAAAAACTGGCAAACGCATACAATGGACATAGATGAATACAGAACGCGATTTACGGCGGACGGTTCTGCCGAATGGACTGACAATTCTGACAGAGCGCATGGATCATCTGCGCTCGGTGGCCATGGGCGTTTGGATCAAGTCCGGCTCGCGCGGCGAAAGCGCCGAACTCAACGGCATTTCTCATTTTGTGGAGCACATGCTCTTCAAGGGCACACGCTCGCGCACCGCGCAGCACATCGCCCGTGAAATGGACTCGATCGGCGGCAACCTCGACGCCTTCACCGGCAAGGAGACGATTTGCTTCAATGTCAAGGCGCTTGGCGAGCATGTGCCCATCGCGCTCGACGTGCTGGCCGACCTCGTCCTAAACCCTGTCTTCGCCGAAAACGACATTGAACGCGAGCGTGGCGTCATCCTTGAAGAAATCAAGGTCGATGAGGACAATCCCGACCTTCTGGTGCATGAAATTTTCATGCAGGGGTTCTGGCGCAACCATCCCCTGGGCAAGCCCATCCTCGGCACCGCGGAGACCATCCGCGGCTTTGACCGCGCGCGGCTGGTCGATTACCACGCCGGCTGCTTCCACGCCGGCAACATGGTCTTTTCGGCGGCCGGCAACCTCGACCACGATGATTTTCTGAATGTGGTGATGGAAAAATTCTCCGTTGTGCCCGGCGGCGCAACCCTGCAGGAACCGTCCGCCCCCGCGGCCAGCGCGCAGATTCAACTGCGCAACAAAAAATCCCTGGAGCAGGTGCAGATCTGCATCGGTGTGCCCGCACCGCACATCACCGCCTCCGACCGCTACACGGCGTTGATCCTCAACACTGTCCTCGGCGGCGGCATGAGCTCCAGGCTCTTCCAGCGCATCCGCGAGGAGCATGGCATGGCCTACGCCATTTACTCAGAGCTGACGCCCTATCGCGACGCCGGCGCCCTCTGCGTCTATGCCGGCACTTCCGCTGAAAAAGCGCGTGACGTGGTCCGCCTGGTGCTCGCGGAGTTCAAACACCTCAAGGAAGTCCCGCTTGCCGCCGAGGAGCTCAAGCGCGCCAAGGACCAGCTCAAGGGCAACCTGCTCATGGGGCTTGAAAGTTCCAGCGCGCGCATGGCCAACCTCGCCCGGCAGGAGATGTACTTCCACCAGTTCTTCACCGTTGACCAGCTTATTGAGTGGGTGGAGGCCGTTGACGCCGAATCCGTGCAGCGCCTGGCGGGGCATCTCTTTGACCCGGCGCGCATCGCCGCAACGCTGCTCGGCCGCCTCGGCAAGGTCAAACTGGACCGCGCGGAGCTGGTGGAATTTTTGTCCTGAAGGCCTGATCGCTGGCAACTGCGAATACCGATGGTTACAACCGCACCATCAAAGATTAAATCGGCGGCATCGCATCCACGACCGGCACACCGGCCGGTGGCGTGAACTTGAACTCGTCCCTGCCCAGTTTTGGATTCGGTTCTTCCCCGTCAAAATCAAACCGCGTCGTCGAGCCGTCCGCCTGTTCGATGGCCAGTTCGCGGATCGCGCCGTTCGCCGTCACGCGCATCCTGATGGCGGTGATTGCATTCGGCGCTTTTCCCTTTTCGCTTCGCGGCTTGCCGGTCAACTCCACCAGCCCGTCGCCGGTCGCGCGCGCTGTCAGCCCGCTCAATTCCTTTTCAAGCTGCGTGTGGCCCAACAAAAAACGCAGGGGCGTGCGCAGGTCGTCAAGCTGGGAGGCGCTCATGCGCTGCACCTCGCCCGCGCCCTCGCTCCAGAACCACGCCCACTTGCCGTCGAGCACAAAGAGCTTGCCCTTGGGCTCGCTGTAAACCCACTTCATGCGCCCCGGCTTTGCCAACAGCAGTGTGCCGCGCTCGGTGCGGCGCATTCCCAGCCCATCGTAGGTTTCAACAAAACCCGCGCGCAGCGAGTTCAACGCGTTGTAATGCGCGTCCACAATGGCCGCCTGCTTGCGCGCCAATTCCGCGTCGCTCAACGCCCGGGCGCCGGTCGTGCATGCCATGGCGAGCGCGGCAAAAAGGGCGGCTCGCTGAAAGCCGCCCTTGAGCACGTTGAAAGTTTGAACCAGCAAATCCTGCTCCGTCCCTTGTCAGCGCACGTCCTGCGTGCAGTTGGTGCCACCGGCCGGGTCCTGCTTCAAGTTGCCGTAGGAATCCAGGCAAAAGCCCAATGTGCCGGTCTTGCCCACGTTCTCAGGAACCGCGGTGACCGTATAGCTTGTAATCTTCTCCTGGTTGTTGACCGTGACCTTGGTGCAATTGGCAATGGTTAAGAGTTAGCCGTCCTTGTCGCCACTCGCAAGGTCGGGCTTGATGAGCATCGCACTTGTCGGCGTCGGCTGGCCCTGGCTGGGGTCGCCACCGAGCGCAGTCAGCGAGCAGGCATAGCCGTTGATCGGGTAAGTCTGGCTGTAGAGTTGCTCGGCCTGCTGGATCGTCTGGATCGACTTCTTCGCCGAAAGCTCGTGGACATTGCGGAAGATCGCCTGCGTGGTTGGAATCGCGATCAGCATCAGGATGGTGATGATCGCCATCACGATGAGCAATTCCATCAGCGTAAAGCCGTTGTTACGGCGGCGGGCGCGGTTCTTGGCATTCATCTTCATAATTTCAGGCCTCTTTGGCGCAGGTGGCAAAACGCACACCCCGCCAATGGCATCCTACAACCTTATAGACGTGGATGGGAAGTGCCCCGCTCATGCCCGCCGAGTGTGCTTTAACGCGCTGATTCAGCCGCATCGAGGCTGGTCTCGGTGGAAAACCCCAGCATGGAAAAAAACTGCTCAACCATCTCCCGCACCTCGCCTGCCGTCCTGCTGGTCATGGCAAGCTGCAGGGGGCTGCCATGCATTTCCGATGCGGCGATAAAATTCCTCGGCGAACGCAAAATCGCAACGCACTTCTCCGGCCGGTAGGTGCAACTGGCCAGGTCCGCAATGGACTGGTTCACAGACGGCGTCACAAAAACCGTGCGCGGCGGCGCCATGCGGTCCATCAGGCAAAATATTTCCAGCTTCGACTCGAGTTCATCCGGGACGCAATCAATGGCCAGGTCCGCGGTCGAAAGCGCATCTTCCAGCGTCGTGACAAAATTCACCAGTGGCAGGGCAGCCGCATTGAGTTGTGTGCGCAGCTCCTCCTGCGCGTGGCGCAGGTTGAGCGGCATCACGTCCTCAAGAAAAACCCGGCAGCCGGACTCCGCTGCGCGTACCGCAAGCCAGCGGCCCAGCGGGCCTGCCCCAATGATGGCAACAGTGAGCAAAAGAACCCCGCGGTCTAACGCGCCTCGAGTGCGGCGAGAACTTCAGTGGCGCTCGGGTGCGCGGCCTTCAGGTGATCGCTCACGCGGGCGCGCTCCTCTTCATTGAGCGTGGGAATGAGCGAGAGGATGCGGCGCAGGGTCACGGAAACATCGTCGATATAGTTCATGAGGCGAATGGCTTCACCGGAGAGTGGCATGACTTTCCCTTTCTCATCCATTGTATCGTTTGGCGGCGCAAGTCTTATTTCTGCGGCTGGTCCTTCGGCGCCTCTGCCGGCTGCTGGGTCGTGCGCAGATACTCAGGGTGGTCGGCCGCGATGGACTGCGTGACCTCACCGCCGATTTTTTCGCTCAACTGCATCAGGCCCGCGCCCATCTCCGCCTGGATGTCAGGGATCTCATCATTGAGCTTCTGCCGCAGCGCCTCGGGGACCTGCGGCGTCTTGTTCTGCGCAAGGTCCCGGTACATCCGGCTCAGTGCGTCCAATTCATCCGCGGAAAAATGCTGCTCGTAGATCGAAACCACCACATTGAGAAAATCATCAATGTTCACGCGCTCATGCATGCGCCGCGACCACTCGTCCACAAAAGCCTGGTCCAGGCCCGGATGCTCCTGCACCAGCTTTTCCCGGCCATTCTCAATCATGGCCTCGATGTTCTGCTCCAGAATCTTGCGCGTGCCCATCTCTTCCAAAAGGTTCATTGCCTTCTGGCGCAGCGCCGTGGCCGCCACTGTCGGCGCGGCCGCAGTGCTTTGCGCCCCTTGCGCGCCAAGGCTGAAGCCAAAAACCAATACAAGTGCGCAGATAAAAATCCCGATTCGATTCATTCCAAGTGTCCCGCTTTTTTGACCACATCCCAGAGTACACCCTCACCAACGACGACGCGCTCAGGCCAGCGGGTCGTTATCACGGTCGGTGACCTCGGTGAGCGCGCAAAGCCGCGCGGCTAACTCCGGTGTGAATGCACCCTGCGGCGCGCGCCAACTCCAGTTGCCCGCGGGGATGGCCGGGGTATTCATGCGCGCGAAGGAATCCAGCTCGAGCAAATCCTGAGCCGGCACCATGGCAATCGAGGCGACGCTCGCCATAGCGGCTCGAATCAACGGCCACACCGGGCGTTCACCCACCGGGCCAAACAGCGTTTCAACCGACTGGCGCTCCGTGATGGAAGCCGAGTTCCACCAGCCCAGCGTGGTGTCGTTGTCGTGCGTTCCGGTATAGACAACGGTCCATGGGTCGTAAAAATGGGGCAGATGGTTGTGCGCCTCCGGGTTGCTGAATCCAAATTGCAGCACCTTCATGCCGGGCAGTTCCAGTTCCTCGCGCAATTGCTCCACTTCCTCGGTGATAACGCCCAGGTCTTCGGCAACCAAAGGCAGCGGGCCGAGCGCCGCCTCCAAGGCGCGGAAGAGCGCCGCGCCGGGCCCCTGCACCCACTCCCCCTTCACCGCGGTTTTCTCCTCCGCAGGAATCGCCCAGTAGGCCTCGAAGCCGCGGAAATGGTCGAGTCGGATCAAGTCATAAAGGTCGCATGCGCGGCGCATCCGTGCCGCCCACCACGCATAGCCGCTCTTCGCCAACAGATCCCAACGGTAAAGCGGGTTTCCCCAGCGCTGCCCGGTTGGCGAAAAATAATCCGGCGGGACCCCGGCAACGCGAACCGGCTGCAAGTGCTCGTCCAGTTCGAAGAGCATCGGGTTCACCCAGACGTCAGCCGAATCCATGTTGACGAAGATCGCCACATCGCCCAGGATGCGCACGCCAGCCTGCGCGGCCAGAACGCGCAGTGTGCGCCATTGCAGGTCAAAGGCAAATTGCAAAACCTGTTCCACGGCAATGGCGCGCACATGGGTCGCCCTTGCCTCCGCGATTGCCGCGCTCTTGCGATGGCGAAGCGCCTCAGGCCACGTTGTCCAAGCCCCGGTATGGAAGTGACGGCGCAGCACCGCGTAGAGGGCATAATCATCCAGCCAATAACTCTCCGCCGTGCAGAAGGCCACAAAGGAATTCCACTGCTCGCTCATGGCCGGGGAATGAGGCGCGTGCTCCAGGAAATTCGCCGCCGCCTCCATCAACAGCGGCAGCTTGCGCGCCTCCACCACGTCGTAATCCACATTTCCCGCGGCAGCCAACTCATCCGCAATCCGGTCGGCCCCGATCCATCCCCATTGCGCCAAAAACTCCAGGCTCACCAGCAGCGTGTTCCCGGCAAAGGCGGAGGAGCCGGCATACGGCGAGTTGCCAAAGCTGGTGGGTGAAAGCGGCAGGACCTGCCAGATGTGCTGCTTCGCTGAACGGAGAAAATCAACAAACGCGTAAGCTGCCGGGCCCAAATCGCCAATGCCACCGGGCGACGGCAGCGAGGTGATGTGCAGCAGGACTCCCGAGGATCGTTCAAATTGCATAGGCTACCCTCCCCGGCACTTTGGCCAATTCAAAACGATTATCCCACCCGCGCCGGCTTATCGCGGCGCAAAAAGAAACCGGCCCGGGACCGTCGGTCCCGGGCCGGGTCCATCGCACTGCTTAGCCCTTGGGCGCCTTGCCGGGCAGTGCCGGCGTGCTGTCGTC
>JAJXXN010000146.1 GCA_021781075.1 Acidobacteriota bacterium
CAGGGTGCCGGCGATGAGGCCGAAGGCCGCACTTGCGATTTGCGCCACCAGCGAGAGCTGCGACTGGACGGTGGTGTGGCCATTGGTCATTTGGGAGAGAGCCGGCAGTGAGGCGAGGTTCATGGTGACATAAAGCGCGGCGACGACGAGGACGGAGATGAGGATGGCGCGTGGAATGTTACGGGTCGGGTTGCGTACCTCGCTGCCGAGGAAGCAGATGTTGTAGTAGCCCCAGTAGCAGTAGGTGGCGAGCAGCGTGCCGTGCGCGAGGGCCGGGAAGGTTGCGCCCTTGAGGGTGAGCAGCGATGCGCTGTGTGCGAGCCCGCCATGCGCGCCGGTGACGAGGCCGGCCGCAATGACGCCGAGGATGGCCGTGAGCACGCCGAAAAAAAGCACCCACGCGAGTTTGGTGGTGGAACCGAGTTTGCGGTAAAGGAGCACGGCAACGACTAGAACAACCAGCGATGCGGCGAGGTTGGTGTAATGCAGCGAGGGCAGGGCGGCAAAGGGCGCGCGGTTGAGCGTGGGAAAAAACCAGGCGAGGAAGCTCGAGAATCCCAGGCAACCGGAGGCCATGGAGAAGGGCGCAGTGAAGGTGACCTGCCAGACGAAGAGAAAGCTGAGCCACTTGCCCCATCGTTCGCGGCCATAGATGGAGCGGAGGAATGCGTAAGAGCCGCCGGCGAGTGGAAATGCAGCGCCCAGCTCGGCCCAGACCAGGCCGTCGGCGATGGCGATGAAGGCTCCAAGGAGCCAGGCCCAGACGGAGAGGCCGGCGCCGGATGCGGCAATGATGAGTGGGACAGTGAAGAACGGGCCGACGCCGATCATGTCCAGCATGTTGAGGGCAACGGCTGAACGCAGGCCGATGCGGCGGTCGAGATGGGCGGGAGGATTCATCGGGTGCTGTGCGGATTGTACACTGGGCAGGATGAGAATTTTTTCCCAGCTTTTTCGGCTTGTCCTATTGATGGCGCTCCTTGCGCCCGCGATGCTGTTTTTTGCGCAGGCGGCGCGTGAGACGGCCCTGCCACTCCCCATGGACCGCGGTTATGCGGCGATTGAGGAGAGCCTGCGGCGGCTGGGAACCTTCAGGAGCGTGATGGCGATTGTGGCGCATCCCGACGATGAAGACGGCGCCATGCTGGCTTATGAATCGCGCGTGAAGGGCGCGCGGGCGTCGCTGTTGACGTTGACGCGCGGCGAAGGCGGGCAGAATGCCATGGGCAGCGAAAGTTATGACGCGTTGGGGTTAATGCGTACCAATGAACTGCTGGCCGCCGGCGAGTATTACGGCGTACACCAGTACTGGGGCACTGAGGCAGATTTTGGGTTCTCGAAAACCCGCGAAGAGTCGTTTGAAAAGTGGGGCCATGACCGCGTGCTTTATGACGCGGTGCTGGCTGTGCGACGAGAGCGGCCCTGGGTGATTACGTCGACGTTTGTGGGCGGGATTACGGATGGCCACGGCCAGCATCAGGTTTCGGGCGAAATTGCGCAGGAGGTTTATGAGGCGGCCGGCGACCCGAATGTTTTTCCGGAGCAGTTCACACTTGGCCTTCGTGCGTGGAAGCCATACGCGGTTTATGAACGCATTCCCTTTGCGCCAATCACGGAGAAGGGAATGTTTGATTACGCGACCGGCAAATGGGCCCCGGCAAAGTTTTTCAACTATGTGACGAAGCAGTGGGGCGATGGGCGGCCATCGGTGGATTTGAAAATTCCAGTCGGGAGCTGGGACCCGGTGCTTGGGCAAAGCGCTGTGCAGATTGCGCGCGAGGGGTGGGGGTTGCAGCGCTCGCAGTACGGCGGTGGTGCGCCGGCGCTGAGTGGCGCGGCTGAGGCGGAGTATCACTTGTATGCGGCGCGTGATGCGGAGTGGAAGGCGGCGGGCGTCGCGGGAGATTTTGCACCGCAAAGTTGGAGCGGGTGGCAGGCGCTGGTTTGGATGGCCGGGGAGGAAGCGCCGAAAGAATTTGCCCAACTGGCCGGCGGGATGGACTTGAAGCTTGCCGCGGTGCGTGAGGCGCTGAAGCCGGATGCGCCGGAGAAGAGTGTGCCTGGTATTGCGGATGCTTACCGGCTGGCGCGTCAGATGCGGGAACGGCTGCAGAATGACCACAGATTGAACGGGGACAAGCGCGCAGATTTGATTGCGGCGATTGATGAGAAACTGGCTGGCTTTGAGCGGGTAATTGCGCAGATGAGCGGCATAGAGTTGCAGGCCTTCCGAACCGCGCATGAAAAGGAGCAGGGTGGCGGCCCGCCGAACCGCTCCGGTGCCGACGAGACGCAAGGCACGGTGCAACCCGGCGAACGGTTTTTGGTGCGCGTGCACCTGACCGCCGCCGTGGAGGGATTGGGCCCGAAGAAAATCTGGTTGGAGGGCGATACGCCGGGTTGGAAGTTTGAGATTCTCGGCGGAAAAACTGCAATAGGGAACGACACAATTTTTGCAGTGACCGTGCCTGCCGATGAACCGCCGACGGCACCCTACTTTCATCGCGCATCAAGCGAGCAACCTGATTACGAGGTGAGCGACGAGCATCTGCGCGGCGATTCCTTTGCGCCTTATCCTCTTACAGCGTGGGCGGAGTATGAGATTGACGGGGTGCCTGTGCGCGTGGGCGAAGTGGTGCAGACGCTCCAGCGCGTGCACGGAATCGGCGGGATCTTTGAGCCGCTGGTAGTCACGCCGGCGGTTGGTGTCAGCATGGAGCCGGAAGCGAGTATGCTGCCGTTGAACGGAGGGGCTTTGCTGGTGAGGGCCCGCGTGCAAACCACTAGGGCGGCTTCGGGGGTGGTGCGACTCAATCTGCCTGCTGGATGGAGTGCGGCACCCACGGAGGAAAAATTTCAAAGTGCCGGCGCGGGTGTTGTGGCGCCACTTGAATTTATCGTCCAGCCGCCGAAGGGTTCAATGGATGAAAGCGAAGTGATGATTCGCGCCGAAGCAGTTGTGGATGGGACTGTGTATCGCCGTGGTTGGGAGACGATCGGCTATAGCGGCCTGCGCCCGTACAACTTATATAAGGACGCAATCCTGCGCACACGGCGGATTGATGCCCGGATTCAATCTGGCCTCAAGATTGGTTATGTGATGGGTACGGGCGACCATGTGCCTGAGGCTCTTGAAGCGATGGGCGCCAAGGCGCATCTACTTTCCGAGACAGAGTTGCGCACGGGTGATTTGAGCCAGTGGCAGACAATCATGATTGGGATTCGCGCCTATTCTGTGCGCAATGAATTGGCGCAGGTTGAGCCGCGGCTTGAGGAGTATGTGCGCAATGGCGGCAATCTGGTTGTGCAGTACCAGAGCGCGGATTTTCCCGCGCCATACAAAATCGAACTGGGCAACTCCCCGGAAAAAGTCACGGAAGAAAATGCGCCGGTGAGGTTGCTTGCACGGAACACGCTTCTGGACACGCCGAATCGAATCACGGAAAAAGATTTTGACGGCTGGGTGGAAGAGCGCGGCCACTCCTTTTTGAAGAGCTGGGATGCGCACTACACGCCGTTGACCGAGACCGCGGACAGGGGGCAGGACCCGCAGCAGGGCGGGCTGGTGGTGGCCACACTGGGAAAAGGGCGCTACACCTATTGTGCCTATGCGCTTTATCGTCAACTGCCGGAATTGGTGCCTGGCGCTTACCGCCTGATGGCCAACCTGGTCAGTTTTGGCGGCAAACAATAAGAGGAGGCGTTTACTGGAAAGGTTGACTGCAATAAAAAAACGTCCATGAAGGCGCTAGCCTTCATGGACGTTTGATTCAATTAGAAGCTGTAGACCATGTTGATGAAGACGCCGTTTGTGTCGCCACGCGCAGCGCCGAGGATTGTGCTGCTCAACGGGGCGGTTGAGGTTCCGGGAGCGCCGGTCAACCCCGCGAAGCTGTTCAGGTTGGCAAGCTGCGTGCTGTTGTAACCATGCAGATAGTGGAAGTTTGAGCTCTGCAAGGCGACTTCAAGGTTCTTGTTGAACGCATAGCTGATGCCGCCGACTGTGCGCTCATAATCAAACGGATCCCTGAAGCCCCAGTTGGTGTTGGCGAGCCAGTAAGAGTAGTAACCAAAGACGCGCCAGGGTGATGATTCAGCAAAGCGGTAGTAGCCGAAGGCTTCCATGCCTTGCTGGCGGCCGTGCGTGCCGTTCATGACCTTGCCCGCAAGGGTGTTGAAGGGGGCGTAGGCAGTGGGCGTGGACAGTGAGCTGAAGGCATCCTGCGGGCCGGCGCCAGAGAAGAAGTTGCCGCTGCTCATGGCGTTGTGGCCGAGGTCAAATTCGCCCGCGATTTCGTAACGGTCCTTGGGGTGCTGATACGAGACGATTGCGGCAAAGCGGTTGATGGCCATGGCGTATGCATCCGGAGTTTTATCGGCGTAGCCATAGTTCTCAAAGGCGGTGATGGCAAGTCCATGGCGGTCAATCTGGGTGCCGAACGGGTAGTAGCTCACACGGGCCATGCCCTGTTTGGTGTCGCTGAATTCGATGGCATGGAAGCTGGCGGTGTTGAAGGTGCCTAAATCATAGTCCAAGTATGTTTTGCCATTGAACTCGATGGGGCCGTGGAG
>JAJXXN010000254.1 GCA_021781075.1 Acidobacteriota bacterium
CGTCAAGAATCGCCTTCAAATCATCGGTGGTCATCGTGCCGATTTCCTGCGGCCTTCCAATTGCGGGCAGTGTCGCGGGGTGGTGCGCGGCTTTTGCCCGGCGTGCCTGCGCGCGGCCGGGGTGCTCTAGCAGCTCATGCGGCAAATCCTCGGGAAGGATGGTCTCCCCCTTGGCAACCACCACCGCGTACTCAACCACGTTGGCCAGCTCACGCACATTGCCCGGCCAGTGATAATCAAGCAACACCCGCATCGCCTGCGGTGAGATCCGCTTCACCAACCCCTGCTGCCGGGTGAAACGCTGCAGGATGGTCGTGATCAACGGCGCAATGTCCTCGCGCCGCTCGCGCAGCGGCGGCACCTCGATCGGCATCACGCACAGGCGGTAGTACAAGTCTTCGCGGAAGCGCCCCCGATGCAGCGCCTCCTTCAAATCCATGTTGGTTGCCGCGATGATCCGCGCCTTGCTCGTCCGTGTTTTGTTTTCGCCCACGCGCTCAAACTGCCGCTCCTGCAAAACACGCAGCAGCTTCACCTGCAACGGCGCCGGCAAATCGCCGATTTCATCCAGGAAGAGCGTGCCCTCGTTGGCCAGCTCAAACCGCCCCACTCGGTCGCGAATCGCCCCGGTAAAAGCGCCCCGCACATGGCCAAACAACTCCGACTCCAAAAGTTCGGCGGGCAACGCGGCGCAGTTCAGCGCCACAAACGGCCCCTTGCTGCGCGTCGAGTTGTGGTGGATGGCGCGCGCCACAACCTCCTTGCCCGTCCCGCTTTCGCCGGTGATCAGCACCGATGCCTCGCTGGCTTGCAACGCCTCCACCATCCGGAATATCCGCTGCATCGCCGGCGAACAGGCCACCACATCCGAACAGGACGAAAGCGCGTTCGCGCAGGCGCATTCCTCCTCCGCCGGGCGAAGCAAGATCAAATAACGCACCTGCGGGTCGCAGATCTCCGAGTTGTCCGAGACCATGGGCGCCGTGGTGATGGACACCGGGCGCGCCTGATGCCCGGCCACGTTCAGCGTCGCCCGCCAGCCCTCGCGCATCTGCCCATTTTCAAGCACCTGCCGCAGCGTGCCTTCCTCGCCAAAAAGCTCATTGCCGAAAAGTTCCTCAATCCTGCGCCCCAGCAACTCCTGCGACACATCCGCGCCCAAAAAACGGTCCAGCAGCCTCGAAGCGTGCAGGATGCGGAACTCCGGGTCCAGGCATATGAACGCGCGGCCCACAGAGGCCAGCGCACGCGTAATTCCATGCAACGCCGCGTCTGTCAGTGGCTTCACCGTGCTTTCATTTACCGTTTGCCTTGCCATCCGCCCTTCCTTCATTCGCACCGCTCAGTGTTTGCAGTTGCAGGCGCAGCTTTTCTCCACCGAGGCCAGTTCCCCGGCCAAATAACGCCTTACCAACTCACGTGGCCGGTCCGAAGGCGCGCCGGAAACAATCTCAATCTGCTGCTTCTCCAGCAGCGCGCGGGCGTGCGCGCCAAGGCCGCCCGTAATCACCAGCGCAACATGGCGCTCCTTGAGCCAGCGCGGCAAAAGCCCATGCTCGTGCTCTGGCGCCGGCTGAAGCTCCTCGTTCACTATCGTTCCCTGCGCGCTGTCCACGGTTAAAAACGAAAACGCCGCGCAATGCCCAAAATGCTGGTCAAGGCGCTCCTCTTTTGTCGGCACGGCCACAATCATCACCACTCCCCGTTGCTGTTCTGGCGGGCTACCGCCTTGGGTGTTTTTTACATCCAGCACGGCGGGGCAGGCTGTGCGCCCCGTCACGTTTTTGAGTGCCACGGGCTACCTTGCTTTTCCTGTTTGCGGATGCAAACTAAGATTGAGAGAATAGGCACAGGAGCTTTTCCATGCCCAACAAGATTTGCGCAAAGCACGACAAAATACACCCCTGCTCCTGTGGCATGGGCAATCTCTACCGCTTCATCGAGCCGGTCGTCCTCTCGCTCCTGCGCGCCAGAAAACGCTCCTGTGGTTACACGCTCTGCGCCGACCTGCAGGAACACGCGCTCACCGACAACGAAATCGACAAGGCCGCGCTTTACCGCACACTCCGCCAGCTTGAAAAAAACGGCAAAGTCGTCTCCGCGTGGGAAGCCGGCCGGGGCGGCCCGGCGCGCCGCGTTTACCGGCTCACCCGGGAAGGGCGGGCCCACCTCGATGAGTGGCTCCTGGTCCTCGCCAAACTTTCCAAGTCGATGTCGGCGTTTGTGCGCACCGCGCGCAAGCCCCTGCCCAAGGCCCGCTCCGTCGCGCGTTGAGGCCACTCAAAGCAGCCGCTCCCCGGCGCAGCGCATGTCGTAGCCCGTTGCCGCCTCCACCTCGCGGCGGAACGATGCGCGCTCCATCGCCGCAAGCAACACCTTCACCGGCTCCAGTTCCAAGTGGGCGCGGCGCACCAGCAGATGATAGGGCTTTTCCGCCAACGGGATAAAATCCAGCGACATGGCACGCGCCACGCCGCGCGTACTGATGCAGCAATCCACCGCGCCATCCCGCACCTGCCGCGCCGCGGCCAAGTGGCCGGCCGTAATTTTTTCGTAGCCGTTCACCTTTCCGCCCGTGAGCCCGGCCTTCTTCAGGCAGTTGTCCAGCAGCGTGCGGCAGCCTGCGCCCGGCTCGCGGTTGGTGAATCGAACTCCCCGCCGCGCAAGGTCCTGAACGCCGCGGATTCGCTTCGGGTTTGCTGGCGCAACCAGCATTCCCTCCTCCCACAGCGCATAAGAGAACACTGCGACCGAACCGCGCGGAAAAACCCTGGTCAAGGGCGCCAACGCGGCCCTGCCGCTTGACCGGTCCAGCAGATGCGAACCGGCGATGTGCACCACGCCCTCGCGCAAGAGCTCAAGCGCCTGCGTGCTGTTTGCATAACACGCCACAAGCTCGCAGCCCTGCCCCACCGCCGCCTGCCCCAAAAAAGAAACCGACGGGTCGCAGCCCGCAAGCAGTATCCGCGCGCCGCTCTTCCACTTTTCACTCAGGGGGCGTACCTTTCCCAATGGCGAATGACCTCGGGCGCGCTCCACCTCCACCAACACCGCGTCAGCTTGCGGCAACTCCCACCCGCCAAACTCCGCCGCCACGGCCACCACGCGCTTCTCCACCTGGCACAAACGCAGAGGCTGGCCGCGCTGGAACAGGCTGGCCTCACCCAGCAGCGTCGCTTCCACCAACTCCTCTACCGGCTTTGCGGGTGTGTCCAATTCAAAAATCTTCTCCACCGGCGCATCCAGCGCCCCGGCCAGTTTCAGGCTTACCAGCGTATTGGGGATATACTCGCCAGTCTCAATCGCATAGATTGTCTGCCGGCTCACGCCAATGCGCCTCGCCAGTTCAGCCACGCCAAGCCCGCGTTTCACCCTCAGCTCCGCCAGGTTGTTCTTCACTTCCATCATATTCAATCCTGTCTTGAGTTATCCCTGCCCACCGTTCTTTATAAACTCCGCGGCCGCATCTGGGCTCTCAATGCCGCTTCTTCTTGCGCAAAGTCTCCTCCGCCCGTTTGACTTCCTCCGGCGTGTTGAGGTTCAGCATCCACTCGTTGGGCGACATTCCGTCCTGGTCAGCCTCCGCAATGCCGCGCGCGCACTCCTCCAATGCGAGCACCTTCACCTGCAGCCCTGCCCGCCGCGCCGCCTCTTCAATCCCATGCCGCGCGCCGGCATGGCCACCGGCAAGCTGCTCGTCCAGCAACGGAAGCAATTCACGGTGCACAACCGCGGGAAAAGTCTGCACAAATCCATCGCCCAGCGTCAGCAGCACCGCCCCATCCTCCTCCGCGGCCGCATCCAGCATCCGCACTGCCAGCAGCGACGGCAGCAACGGCATGTCCACGGTGGTAAAAAAATTCCAACTGGCATGGGACCAACGAAGCGCCGCGCAGATCCCCGCCAGCGGGCCGCGCCCCTCCAGTTCATCCGCGACAACCGGCGCATACTGCGAGAGCCCGGGGCGCGCTCCTGCAATCGCCGCACGCAGCCCCGCGCCGGCAAGCACGGTCAGCGCGTGCTCAATCAACGGCCTTCCGCCAAATGGAAGTAGCGCCTTCTCCGCGCCCATGCGGCTTGACCGCCCCCCGGCCAGAACAAACCCCTGCGCATCAGCCTGCATCCTTCGTCCACCCCGCGTTACATTCCCATTTCTACCAGAATCCCACACGCAGAACCCATGCAACTTTTCATTGCGCGCCACCACGGAAAGATTTACCATGCAAGCGCATACAGGCAATGCGTTCCTATCATGTGACCGAAGTATTCAGCGTAGCCACTGGCGGGGATCGCAACCGGTATTTTCCCCCGCAGGCATGTCCGCTCGTCCATCCGTCGCGCGGGCCTGGCTGTGGCCAGTCAATCGAACCCACTCTCTTCAAGGAGACGCTTCCATGAAATCCGCATTGCTGCTCATCACGGCCCTTGCCGGCTTTGCCGCATTTCCAGCAGTCGCGCTGCGCGCGCAAACCCAAACCGGCCCCAGCATGGATGTGACCGTGCAATTCATCCTGGATAAACTCAACAGCCTCGGCAAAGTCAACCTGGTCGCCTTCAACCACGACACATCCGACAACAGCGATTACTCCATCAACAAGTCCTTCGAGGCCAGCAATGTCACCTACGATGCCGGAGCCAAGCAATTCAACTTCCATTGGAATGAGTGGATCAACGGCAATCAGACCCAGAACAAGGATGCCGGCTTTCAGTTGGCCAATGTGAACAATGTCGTGGTCAAGTCCTATAACGACTATCAGCTCGACATCAACGCCAAGGCCGGAAAACCAAACCTCGTTCCCACCTCAACCAATCCACCGATTACCGTGATGGTCTTGCTCCGGAACGACAACCTGGACAATGCCTTCTTCTTCGTTGATTCCTCCCTCGCCGAGCGCGTCGCGCACGCCATCAACCATGCCGTGCAACTCGCCGGAGGCAGCAAGGAACCCTTCTAACCCTCTGCTCACCTCACGCGGCTCATCCTGTAACCGGGCCGCGTGGGGTTCATCTTGCCGGCTTCTAGCCCTCACGCACGCTGGCAAATTCCTCCCTCTACTCCGCCGCGCTCCAGTATCTTTCACCCGCGCACTGACGGCAGAGCGAGCCTCGCTCTGACTCCACTTCGCGCAGATTCAAAATCTCCTCGCCGCACTGCCCGCAGTTGGCCCGCACCCCGGGCCGCGCCACAATCCGCTTCCAATCCAACTCCACCCGCACATCCTGCCAGTTCAGCAACTTCTCATCCGGCAAAACCTGATAGCCATCCAACTGCGCCTTCCACCGGTTCGGTGCATCCGGCATGGCAGCCGCCGCCGCGGCACGCGCGCCTGCCGCCGGCGCCACTCGAATGGCGCGCTCCAGCTTCGTATCCAAAAACGTGACCGCAACCTTCCCCTGGTCCACCAGACGCATCGTGCGGTGTCCCATGGAGCAGCCGGTCGCCACCATCACCCCATCGGCAAAGCAGCCGTCCGTCTCCACAAAGGCCAAGAGCCGCTTGTCGCTTTGCGGCAACTGCAACTGCAGCAGCTTTGCCGCCAGCAGCCCCATGCGCACACCCAACACCTGCCGCGGGCACAAATGCCGGTGCAGAACCATTGTGCCTTGCAAATACTGCTTGATTATGTCCTCTTCTGTCATCGTCCTTGATTGTAGCCGCCTTTATCCCAATAAACCTTGCTGCGCCACGCCTCATTACATCAGCCATTGAGCAATGCAATTGACCATTCCACAACTGCAAGGCGACACCTGTCGGCATGAAACATCTCTTCTCAATCGAAAGCAACGCAACGTCTCAATTCTGTCGCATGAAACATCGATGAATCGACCAATTTGTTGATTCTAAATTACATCAATTTTGGAATTGCAATTGCTATTGAAACAGCGGCGCGGTTCGCCCAAGGCGTTTTTTCAACACTACAAACGGGCAAACGCGACTTGAGAAAGTTTAAGGGGATCAAGATGAAACACTTCCGGACTTGGCGCAATCTATTCACAATCTTTACAACAACACTACTGCTCCAATGGAGCTTTGTTGCCAGAGCCACCGATGGGCATTTTCTCCATGGCGCCGGCCCGGTCAATGAGGCCATGGGCGGCGCGGTCGCCGGCCTCTGCCTCGACGCCACCGGTTCCATCGCTTGGAACCCCGCCTGCCCGGTTCGTCTCGATGGAAAATGGGTCGAGGTCCACGGCACACTTTTTGATCCCTGGCGCAGTCTCTCCAGCACCGTGGACGCCAACGCCTTCGGCCCCGGGTTCCCCAGCCAGACCATGAGCGGAACCACCGTCAGCAAGCGTGACATGTCCTTCATGCCCGGCGTGGCCTTCATCTATCACGCCAAGGACAGCAACAACGCCTTCTTCTTCGCCATGCTCGCCGTCAGCGGCTTCGGCGTCGATTACGCCGAAAGCACCAACTTCTCCAACCCCATCCTCACCCCGCAGCAGCCCAATGGCTTCGGCTTCGGCCGCCTGCGCTCCAACTACGCGCTGGTCAAAATCCCCCTCGGCATCTCGCGCCGGGTCAACAACAAGCTCTCCGTCGGCTTCGCTCTTGAGCCCGCACTCTCCATGCTGCAGGTCATCCCCGCGCCCTTCGTCGACCCCGTCACCGCCGGCAACGGAGGCTACCCCTACTACCTGCCCGCGCACAACAATGCCCCCGCCATGGGATTCGGCTTCGCCGTCGGTGTCAACTACGAGGTCAACAAGAAAGTCAGCCTCGGCGCCTCCTTCGATTCTCCCGTCTGGTTCATGAACTTCAACTGGAAGAGCGCGGACCTCACCGGCGCCGTGCACAACCTCACCTTCAACATGGACCTCCCGCTGGTCGTCACCGCCGGCATCGGCTGGCGCCCCAACGCAAAAACAGCCATCGGCATTGACACGCACTGGTTCAACTATTCCAACACCGCAGGCTTTGACCAGATTGGCTTCGACCAGTACGGCGCGGTGAAGGGATTCGGCTGGCAAAACATCTGGGCTGTCGGCGCCGGAATCCAGCGCCAGATCAGCAAGGCGGACAAAATCATCCTTGGCTACAACTACTCGCAAAATCCCGTCCCGGATCAGTATGCATTCTTCAACATGCCCGCCCCGGCCATCGTCCAGCACCATCTCTCAGTTGGCTACCGCCACAAAATCACAGCCACCTACGAAATCAACTCCGCTTACTACCACGCCTTTGAAAACTCCGACACCAGCGCCTGGTACACGCCCGCCGGCCCCGTCCCCGGAACCAGCGTCACCAACCGCATGCACGAGAACTCCCTCACCATCGGCCTCTCCCACCACTTCTAAACCAATCTGGCGCGCTGCCCTCCCCGGCAGCGCGCCCTCTGACATCCACGCTGTCCGCAGCCTGCCACACCCACTTCCACACCTGCCGAACCCACTCCCACACTGATTTCCACGGTGCCATCCATGCGCATTCCCACCATCCCAGGCGAATGACATCAAAAAAGGGTGAAGCGCGCTTCCACGCTTCACCCTCACATTGCAATCCGTCTCCTCAGCCGTACAACCCAACCCTGTCTTTTATTTGGGATTGCTCGCCGCAGGCGCCGCGGCCGGAGCTGCCTGCGTCTCGGCTGGCGTCGTTGCGCCCGGCGCCGGCGTGGTCGCTGCCGGGGTCGTTGCCGGATCAGTAGTCGTTGCGCCCGGCGTCGGCGCAGTCGCTGCCGGTGCCGATGCCTTGCCGCCGTGGCGTTTTGCCTCGGCCGCCTTCTCGCGCTCCGCTTCCTCCTTTTCCTTCTCCACCACGGCCTGCGCCTCTGTCACATATTGAAAAACCTGCACACGCCCCGGCAATTGCTCACTGGTGATGATCCGGTTTTCCTTGTCCACCGTCACGCCCACCAGCGCCTTGAATTGCCCCGGCAAATCTCCATGCCCAATGCCAATGTATGTGAGCAGTTGCCCATCGCGATTGAACGCCTGCAGCCGGTCAGTCATCTCGTCGGCCACCCAGATGTGCCCGTCGCCATCTATGGCAATCCCCTTGGGACGCGCAAAATCGCCGGGGCCATCCCCATGACGGCCGAACAAACTCACAAATTCCCCATCCGCGTCAAAAATCTCCACGCGATTGTTCAGCGTGTCCGTCACATACAGGTTGCCGTCCTTGTCCACGGCCACGCCCTGCGGCGCGGCAAAGTCGCCCACCGAGGTCAGGTAATGGTTCTTCCCGCCGGTTCCAATGCGGCGCAACAATTTGAAACTGTCGGCATCAAACACCAGCACCTGGTCCTGCTCCGTGTCCGCCGCATACAGAAACCGGTTCTCGGTATCAAGCGCCAAACCCACAGGGCACACCAGCCCCTCGTTCACAATACCCTCCACCTGGTGCTGCGGGTTGAAAACCAGAATATGGTGCAAGCCGCAGTCGGAGACAAAAAGCCGGTCATCGTCGTCCATGGCGAGGCCGTTGATCCAGTTGAATTTTGCCTCGTAGCCGTTGCGGATCATCTGCGTGCCGTGCGTCTTGGGGTCGAAGATGAAGACCGCCCCCACCTTCTGGTCCGCCGCATAAATCAATCCCTTTGAATCCACCGCCAGGCCGTAGGGCGCAATCATCTGGAAGGGATAATTTTTCGGGACGCCCATCTCCGCCGCGGATTGCGTGCCGGCAAGACGGTCCATCCACGTCTGCTTTTTCTTCTTATCCTTGTCCACGTTGTAATCAATCTTCATTCCCGCAAAATAATCCTGCCACTTCACGCGCGCCACATTCGGCGGGGCCGGCCACACCAGCTTCGTCGGGTCAAATTTGAACTTGTGCGGGCCAGCCTCCGTGGCCGCTGTGGCGGCCTTCTTCTTTTTCTTGCTGGCCGTCGCGGTCGTCGCCAGGCCAAGGCAGGTCGCCAGCGCCAGCACGAGCGCCGCCAGCTTCCTGCAACGCGATGATTGGGTCAATAACTTCAGCATCCCGGCCTCCATTTAGTTCTGTGGGGTTACCGTTTCATTCATGTTCATCCGGTTCTTGTGGCAGTTGTCGCAGAAGGCCATGTTGTTGCTCTGGTCCTTCACCAGCAACCCCGGCTCCAGCGAGGCGTGTGGCTGATGGCAGGTCAGGCAGCCCAGCTTCGCCTTCACCTTGCCCACATTGCTTGGGTCCATCACATCGCTCACAGGGTGCCCATCGACCGGGTGCCCGAAGCCATACCGCAGCGGCAGAATCGGCACCTTGTTCTTCTGGTAATAATCTGAAGGCAGCTTCACCTTGCCATTGAAGATGGATAGCAGGTCCTGGTCCGGGACCGGCTGTGGCTTTGCATCCGGCCCATGGCACTCCAGGCACAGCGCGTTGCCTTGCACGCGAAGCAGGTGGTCATTGTCCCCGCCGTGTGGCGTGTGGCACGTCGCGCAGCCAAGCCCGAATGCCGGCTCGTGGTGCACCGGCTTCTTGCGCAAATCATCCATCTCCGTGTGGCAGCCAAGGCAGATGCTCACCGAGTCTGTCTTCGGCAACCCCGGCTGGCGGCTGGCATGGGGACTGTGGCAGTCCGTGCACTCGCCCGCCGCGCCCGGATGCGGCACCTTCGCCGCGTCAATCAACTTCGGCTTGTCCTCATGGCAGGTCCCGCACAGCTTCTTCGTGTCCGGTTCATTCAACACCACCTTGCCATCCTTGGCGTCGGCGTGGCACAACTCACAGCTCTTGTCGGCAAAGGGGGGATGCTGAAACGCCGCCATCAGCTTCGGGCTCTTGGACTGGTGCGGGTCGTGGCACTCCACGCAGTTCGACGTTGCAAAGGGTTGGTTCCGGTGCGCCTTCTGCAAATCAGCGTCCTTGGCATCATGGCAATCCAAACACAGCGCCGGCGAGGACTTCGTCAAATGAAATTGATTGTCCTCCGTCCGCTCCGCGCCCGTCTTGTGGATCACGTGGCAGGTGTCGCAGCCCATGTCCAGCGCCGCGTGCCGGCTGCCCTTCTCCGGCACATTCAATCCCGTCTTGTGGCAGCCCAGGCAGAGGTTTTCCTTCGCGTCCCCGCTCAGCGGCTTCAGCAACTGGTTCTTGTTGTCGCTCTCATGCGGGTCATGGCAGGTTAAACAATCGCGCACCGCCGGCGGATGCACACGGCCCTTGATCTCCGCGGCCTTCTTGTCGGCGTGGCATGTCACGCACAGCGCCACCGGCGTCGCCGTGATCAACTTCACGCGCGTCACTTCCTTGTTCACGCGGATCTCATGGCAGCTCATGCAGCCCGTCGCCACCGCCGTATGCACCGACTTGCCCTTCGCCTTGTCCCCGTGGCACTCCAGGCACTTCGCCGTGTCCGTGTTTTTGTCCAGCGGCACAGGATGCACCGAGGCTTGCATCCGCGCCAACGGGTTCAGCAGGAATAAGACCAACGCTGCCGCCGCGGCGGAAATCCTCATGCCCCGGCTGCCGGCCCGCGACGTGCGATAAACACTCGTATCAATCTGGGTTGAACTCATTTTCTCGCCACCTGGAATCTTTTCTGCATCGGCGGAACACCACCCATCCGCCTTGCGTTCAATCTTCGCGTCCTTCATTCGCCTCGTGCCTGAATCACATTGCAACCACTGCATCGCTCCGCATTTCACTGCTGTGCCCCATTACATCAGCAACTGATGGTTTATGGCTAAAGCTCACGTCACAAGCCATTGTGATTTGCTGCACACCCTGAATCACATGCCCGCCAATCTTCCCAAACTCCCTCTTCTGCCATAAAATCTGCCACTTGCCAAACCTGTTCCCCGCTTGCCACTTTCATTTTTCCAAGACTCCTGCTCGCGCCGTGCGGAAATGAAATCGTAAGGGAATTCCAATTTCCAATTAGGGAACAACTCTTGACCCTTTGGTAATTTCCCCTCTTCCTTTTTCACTCAGCACCCTCGCTCCCGCGGACGATGACCTCGGTAAATACTCGGAGGCATCCTCACCATGAAATCGCTCATCCTGTCCGCCATCACCCTGCTCCTGGCCCTGGCTGCAGCTTCCGCGCAAATGACCAAGGTCACCTCGGACGTTCTCGGCGCCCACTTGAACTATGGGCGCGGATGCACCGCCTGTCATGCGCCCCACAGCGGCTCCAGTGGCAACGACATGGCCGGCAACCAGAGCAACGCCCTCTGGGGCGTCGATGCCTCGGGCCTGCTCGGCAAGACCATCTCCACGGATGGCGGCAAGTACGTCGAAGTCCTCCCCTCAAGCCTCTCCGCCAACACACCCGATGTCGGCGGCATGTTGGTTTGCCTCAGTTGCCACGACGGGAACTATGCCACCAGCACCGCCATGAAAAACAAGGTTTACGAGCAACTGCCCGCCTCCTACGCCAACAGCAACGTCATTCCCACACTGCTTGGCAAAACCACCAGTGGCGCCTCCGGCTATCTCGGCGACCATCCTTCGGGCCTCAGTGCCGCCATCAAATGCGGGGGCGGCCAGTGGGATTGCAACGTCACCAACGGCGAGGTAAAAATGACCGGCCCCAACGCCTCCCGCTTCGTCAACAACTACGGCTTCTTCGTCAAGCCCGGCAACTACAACAACACGGCCGTCGTTGTCTGCACCACTTGCCATGAGCCGCACTCCATGAACGTCTTCACCGTCACCAGCGGCTCCAACTCCGGCCTTCCATCCGGAACCTACGCCACCAGCTTCTTCCTCCGCGGCCCCTACAACCCCGCGGACACAAACCTCGCCACCAACCAGACCGCCCAGTTCTGCCGGCAATGCCACGCCGAGCTCTCCAACGAAATGAACGGCAGCACCGCGGGCACCATTTTCTGAGCCATCACTCCGAATTGAATGCAACGGGCGCGCCCGGCCAGCGCGCTCCCTGCTTGCAACCGGCTTCACTTCTTCTTGCCCACCACCTTCTTGCCCTTGAAATATCCATTCGCCGTGCCTGTGTTGCTGGTGTCGTGCGCATAGTTGTGGCACACCAGCACGCAGGTGTTGGCCGAACGGTTATAGCTGATCGGGTTCGCCCCGTTCGCGCCGACCACATTGGCGTCAAAGTTCACCAGCCGCTCCCCGCTGATGCTCGCATTCGTCGTCGGCATCCCGTGCGCCGTATGGCACACCGAGCAGGAGAAGCCGTCGTTGATGTGGTGGCTGTGCTGCGTCCAGCCCGCGTTGCTCAAAATGCTTGTCAGGCTGTGGCACTTGCCGCACATTGCATACGGGCCGTTGATCGAAAGATCCGGGTTGGGGAACAAATTGGTTGTGATCGTCGTGCCCGGCGCTGCCCCCACCGCCACCTGGCTGTCCAGGTATTTGCGCTCCAGGATGTGGAAGTTGATTGAGCCGTGCGGGCCGTTCGGGCCCTGGCCGCCAAACTCGCGGTTGTCGTCGCTGTTGTGGCAGTCCGTGCAAAATATCTGCGTGCCCATCGCGCGGCCCTGCGTCGTGCCGTCCAATTGCAGCATGTTCGCCAGCAGACTCGGCTGTGGCAGCGCATTCGTGCTGGCATACATCACCGGGTGCGCCGACGTCGAGGTCTGCGAAAACTGCTGGATCACGTTGTATGGGTCGCTGCTCGAGACAATCCGCACCGGAAGATAACCATATTGCGTCATCGCCTGCTTGCCCGTGCTCTGGCCGTGGCAGCGCAGGCAGTTGTCATACTGGTTCACCGTCTGCGGCACTATCGTCGTCCCATCCGTCGCGCTGATGCCCACCGCGTCCCGCTGTGAGACGCGCGACAGCGGCGCCGCTGGAAAAGGAGCCGTCACCACCTGCGGGCTGTGCGAGTTGTGGCAATCCACGCAGGTCGCGTGGCGGTTGCCCTCCAACAACGCGGGCTCCGCCTCATCATGCGGGTTGGCCGAGCTCGGCAGCGGGTGCCCGATCTTCGTCGTCGCGTACTCCGTCGCCACATTGTCGTAATTCTGCATCCCGTTCACGTTGCTGCTGCCGTTGTGGCAGCTCAGGCAGGCCTGCTCGTTCAGCCCGCGCAGCACCCGGGGCGCGCTCACCGCGTTGTGGTCCGTATGGCACGACATGCACGCATTCGTGCTGATCGTTGCATACAGTCCCAGCCCCGCCGTCGCGCTGATCTTCGACGCCGACGTCGCATGGACGCTCGTCGCCCAGTCCACCAGCGGGTTGGTCTTGTTGGTGATCGCGCGTGTCGGGTCGTGGCAAGCAAGGCACATCGCGCCCGAGGAGCTGTCGCGCACAAGGAAATTCTGCGCCACACGGTCCGTCCCCTGCACATGTGGCGTATGGCATGAGATGCACTCCACGCTCCCCTTGATCAGCGTCACCTTGTGCAACGGGTCCATCGTCGTGCCCGACTGCACCAGGCTGGCCGCCAGGTCGATGTTGTCCTTGAGCGGCGTCACAAAACTGAATGGGTGCGAGCTTTGCAGGCTGGTTGCGGAGTTGTTCTTGAACACATCCTGCGTGTTCATCGCCCCTTGCGTGGTGATCTGCCCGTACGCGATTGTCGCGCCCACCGCCACCGTGCCATCATGGCAGCTCAGGCATTGGTTGCTGCTGTAGCCCAGCGCCGGCTGCTTGCTTGTGTTCGCCTCGGTCGTGCTCGAATACAGAGTGTACGTCTGCTTGCTCAACTGCTGGTTCCACAGCCCAATATTCCCGCCCGAGTGCGGCGCATGGCAATACAAACACGGGTCCGGCCGCGCACCCGTGATCGGCGAGCCGCTGCCCGGCGCCATGCTGTGCATCCCCAGCACGTCCGTCGAAATCTGTCCGCGCGCCCCGCATGTGCCCGCAAGCACCACCATCAATATCAACCTACTCCACACTCGCAGGTCTCTCATCGCGCCACCTCCCCGCCCGCCTTCGCAATTCCCTTGTACTGGAATACCTGGACCCGGTGGTTGAACGAGTCCACCACATACACCTGGTCCGTGCGGTCTATCGTCAATCCGGTCGGCAGTTGGAACTCCCCGGCATGGGTGCCGCGCTCGCCAAAGTGATACAGAAGCCGGCCCTGCTCATCAAACACCTGCACCAGCCCCCACATCGAATCCACCACATAGACATGGCCCTCGGAATCGATTCCCATCGCCTTCGGGCGGAAAAACGAGCCCACCCCGTCACCGAGCTTGCCGAACGAATACAAAAATTTCCCCGTCAAATCGAAGGCCTGCACGCGGAAGTTCATTGCGTCCACCACCAGCAGCTTCCCACCCGCAAGCCGCAGCTCAGTCGGCAGGTTGAACTCCCCTTCGCCCACGCCCGTCTTGCCGATCGAACCCACCACCGTGCCCTGCATGTCGAGCACATAGATCTTGTCCTTCAGCGTGTCGCTCACATAAATCCTCTGCCCCACGCTGTCCACCGCAATCCCCGTCGGGCGCTTGAAGAATCCCTCGCCGCCCTTCAACTGGCCAATCTCGCGCAAATATTTCCCGTTCGGCCCAAAGACAAAGATCACGCCCGCGCCCGAGTCCGTCACATAAAAATTGTCCGCCGCATCCACCGCGATGCATTGCGGCGTGTTCAGGTCGTGCTTGCCCATCCCATCGCGGCTCAGGTGCCTGACCAGCTTGTATTTGTGCTGCGCAAAATCAAAAATATGGATCGCCTGCGCCCCCGGGTCCGTGATCAGCACACGGCCACGCGAATCCGTCGCCACACTGTACGGGTTCACCAAAAAACGCGGGTCCGGCGCGCCCGCGATAAAATCAAACACCTTCACCAGGAAACTCTTTGCCGGCTTCGCATCCGTGTCGCGGCTGAAGTTGCGTTCCCACGTCAGCGACCGCCCGCCCTCGAGCGAAAGCACCCAGCTCTCCGCCGGGGCTGCCGCCGTCTTCCCGCGCGAACCCGCCTCAAGCGGCTGCGCCGCCAGGAAGACAAGCGCCGTCAGCAGGCTTGCCATCGCAAGCCCGCGCGCCTTCCCCGTGCTCAGAAAAACTTGAACCATCGCGATATTCCCGCGTAGTACGAATAAACCACCTGCGGCGGCATTCCAGACCCGCTGAAGCCCTGCAACAACCGCTCATAACCCGTGGTGAAATACAACTTGCGCAACTGGTACTGCATCTGCGCCGTGTACAGCCCGTTCACATTGTTTGAAACCAATGCATTGCTGCTCATGTTGGAAATTGAACGGTTGAACGTGCCGGAAATCACCAGGTTGCGCACCGGTGAACTTCCCAGCGATACCGAGTAGCTGTCGCCGCCATACAAACTCGTCAGCGCCGACGGCACACCCGTCGGCGGCAGGCCGCCAAGCCCGTTGGCCGTCAGCAGCGCCGTGCCGCTCGATTTTGTGTAATTGCCCGTCGCGGTCAGGTAAATGCTGTACCCAAGCGAGGCATTGTAACTTTGGCTTGTGCTCGAAATCCCCGCCACCTGCGTCAATCCCGTGTAGGCGCCGCTGCCTCCTATCGCCATGTTCACCCGGCCCCAGCTGCGCTGCACATTCCCGGAAAAGTTGTAATACGAATTGGTGTATGTCACCAGCAGCGTCTGCACATTCTGCGAGTAGGAGAACTGCGTGTTGATCCGCCAGCGCTTGATATTGCCCACATAGTTCCCATTGGCCACCATCCCCAGG
Source organism: Acidobacteriota bacterium (assembly GCA_021781075.1). Lineage (GTDB taxonomy): Bacteria > Acidobacteriota > Terriglobia > Terriglobales > Acidobacteriaceae > CAIMNN01. Next base: position 15,513 of record JAJXXN010000254.1, read on the forward strand.
TAGTCCGGCGTGTTCGCGCCCCCAAAATTGCCAATCAGCGTGAAGGACGCGTTCACCGACCCCGACGGGATATTGCGCGAGTACGCCGCCCCAGCCCCATACGAGGACGCACTGTAGTTCACCCCCTGGTAATTCTGGATCTCGTGCTCGTAATACACATTCGTCTGCAGATACCGGTCCGGCGAATAGTTCAGCGTGGTCATGCTGTCAAAGGAATTCGAGGCCATGTTCGAGTTGCTGTTCGTCGGCAGCCCGCCCGCGGAAATAATCGCCTGCGTCACTTCCCCGTTCAAATTGTCCGTGTAGTTCAGGTTCGAGCTCACCGCGACCCTGCCGGTCGGGTGAATCGTCGCCGAGGCGGTGATCTGGTTCACCGTGCCGTTGGTATTGATGCCGCTCACCGAGTCATTCCACGTCGAGCGCGTGACCCCAAATCCCATCGACCCATTCAAGGGCAGCGAGTGGCTCAGGTTAAAGCCCTCCGAATTGCCCGACGAGTTCACCGCCACCGCGCTCGTCGTCACCAGCGCGGGGATGCTGGAGTTCCCCGTCGTCTCGCTGTAATACGCCCCCATCTGGAATCGATCAATCGTGTAGGACGATCGCAGGTTCAACAGGTTCGTGTGGCTGTTGCCGCTCTCATTGGCGCCATAGACGGAATAGTTGCTGTTGTTGCGTATGTAGGATGCCGAAAATGTTGGGTAATGCGGCAGCGTCTCCCCCCACTGGATCTGGAAGCTGTTGCCGTTGCCGTGTGTCACGTAGTTGGTCAGGCCCGGCACGTTGTAACTGCCCTCCGAATCATAGGTCTGCGAATAGCCGATCCCGCCCGGGAAATGGCTCCCTGTGAACAAAATCCCGTCCAGGTTGAAGCCACTCGTGTTGGAAACCGATTTGAAATCCGAGTTCGCCTTCGACTGGTTCAAATAGAACGACCCCGCGTAACTCACAAAACTCGGCGAATAGTAGTAGCCGTTCGCCGTCACGCTGCCACCCAGCTCCCAGCCGTGCGTCGAAAATCCTCCCAGGTTGCCGCTCGTCCCCGAGTATCCGGCCGACACATAGCCCTGCAGGCTGGTTGAAAAATTCCCTGCCTCCCACTGCGCACGCAGCGGCATGGCGGCGCACAGCATCACCACCAAACCCAGAAACATTCCATGCGCCCTGCGATTCATCGCTACCACCCCTGCGCCCACCCTCAACCGTCACATCATCTCGATCTTCGCGTCCGCCCTCAATTTCTTGTCCAGCGCCACACGCAGATCATTCCTCTTCTTCTGCTCCAGTTGCTGCGCCAGCGCCTTTTTCACATCATCAAATTTCCTGTGCCCGGCGGGCGTGTGCGCGTCCAGGCGTAGGATCGTGTAGATGTTGCCAACCTGGATGAGGCCTGTCACCCCGCCGTCCTTCAGGCCGCTCAGCGCCTTCAACGCCTCCGGCGCCAGCGCGCCCACCTCCATCGGGCGGTGCTGGCCCATCATCACCCGGTAGTCGTCCTCCGATACCTTCTCCGCCAGCAGGCCAAACTCCTGCGGGGTCTTCGTCTTCTGCGCATCCGCCGCCGCCGTCTCGGCCTTCGCCCGCACTTCCTTGGCTTGCGCCGCCGTCGCCTTGTCCGGGATCAAAAAGGAAATGCTCTGCAGTGTGTACGTCTCCGGCTGGTCAAAATTCTTCGGGTTTGCCTCGTAATAATTGCGCAGCTCTGCGTCGTTCGACTTCACCTTGTTCTCAATCTCTTCCTTCAAATACTTGTCAATCAGCAGTGAACGGCGAATCTTCCTCATCAACTCCGCATGCGAGCCGTGGAACTCCTCTTTCATCAGGCGGTCATACTCATCGGGCGATGAAAACTGCGCCCGAAAATCCGCCTCCGCCTTCTCCACCTTGGAATCCGGAATCGTCATCTTCCGCCGCAGTGCGTCCTGGTACACCAGTTCCTCGAAGATGATCATGTCCAGCGCGCCGCTGCGGATGCCTGGTTCCAGCTCCTTCGGCAAGCCACCGTGCTGCCGGGCATAGGGAAAGATCGCGTACTCCTCGCGCACCAGGTCATACTGCGTCAACACGGTCCCGTTGACCTTCACCACCGCCTTGCCCATCGCGCTGTCAGGCTGCTTGGCTGTGGCCGTCGCCGGCGTGCTGTTGAATTGTGTTGGTGCGTGGGAGGATACCTGCGCCGCCGCGCTTGTGACAAAAATTAAAAAGAATAAAGAAACACCTGCTATCCAACGCATACACACACCTCCGGGGAAATTGCACGGCAAGAAGTGGGAGGAAGATCGCTCTCCCTCCCGGTTCGTCAAAATGCAGTGGTTAGAACACGGTGCCGGCTGTGCTGCCGTTCATCTCGTTCGACTCGCCACCATGGCACTGGCGGCAGAACTGCGCCGTCTGGTTCGTGTTCTGGTTCGCGTCGTTCGGGTTGTACGGTCCACGCAGGAAGAACATCGTCGCATAGGTGCCGCTGGGCAGGCCGGTCTGGCCGCCAACTGCGCTGCCAGCCGCAGACGAGGTGGTCGACGTATGGACATTCACAACGTTCATCACGTGCTGGTTGTGGCAGGTGGTGCAAACAACCACCGGGTTGCCATTGTAGTTCTGCAGGTTGACAAAGAAGCCGTAGTTGTTGACGAAGTTGGCCATGTTCGGGCCCGCCGTCACAACCACTCTGCCGCTGGTATTCACGGCCACGCCGCAATCCCAGTTGTAACCCGACTCGCCGCCGTAGGTCTGGCCCGTCGGAGGCGTGTTGCAGCTAAACACCGCATTCAAGCCAGCCGGGTGGTCGTTCAGGTAGTTGCCGGCTGTCGTGCCGTCATTGCCAAGCAGTGTTGGGGGTTTGACCGGCCCGTAGGTGACCGGAAGGGTCT
>JAJXXN010000045.1:0-14068 GCA_021781075.1 Acidobacteriota bacterium
AGGTAGACCTCGCCAAAATATTCCGAGGAAGCCTTTTCGTCCTCCAAAGCCCCAAGTATAGACTGAACCATCTTCTGCTAATGCTAAGCTGTGATAATCTCCTAGACAAACTTTCTTGATTTTAATGTTGTTCTTTAAACGTTGTGAAGAAGTCCGACTGCAGGAAAAATCCTTAGGTACGGTCATAAACCTCTTGCTTGCCACAATCAGCATGCAAGTGAAAGCACGCCATGAATGCCGCCCAGAGCAAACCTAAAAGGCAATGGCTAGGCCAAAATAGGAGGTGGACAAAAAGAACATTCGCGGACTCGTAACAATATATGTGCGAAAAAGCGCTGCTGTCAACGAAAATTTATGAAAATTTTAGAGGATATTCTCGATAACGATATGACAATCGCAGGAAGTACGCTTTTTAGGGATTCGGGGTGGAACAGACTCCACCGGTGGGTGGAATCTGTTCTTCTATCATATTGATAATAAAGTAGATAAATAACAATAAGTAATTGAGCGTTTCTTGCCATATTGCTCATAAAGTTAAAATGGACTGTATTTTTCAATAAAATCTGCGGCGAGAATGTAGTCAATATAAAATAAATGAATACTGTAATAGCTACAAATGTATATATTAAATAATTCCATCGATACATTAATATGTATCCTGAATTCTACAGGCCATGCAAGGCCATGAAGTATTGTTTTTAGAGTTTATGCCGCTAAAGTAAAGAATTAATTGTAATTATATATTTGTCTGTTGTGCCTTTCAGCAAGCAATAAAATCAAGGATTTGATGATTTCCTTTGTAGTTCCATTTTCTAGAAGTTGTTGTAAAGACGATGAATCACGACTTGATTTCCACATGGATATAGCAAATAGAGGAGTGTGTTGATTTTGCGTTACCTGCAGGATTGTTACCGTGGTGCGGATATTGCATTTTGAGGTTCCCTGAGTGGTTGCAGGAGGTGGGCTATTTGTGGGCGTCCTTGAAATCGTTGGTTTTGAGGATTTTGCCACCCTCTTGGATGACGTAGAGTTTGTTGACGTCGAGGTTCTTTAGCAGGTCAACAGCGCCTGAGGGCCAGCGGATTTCGAGCTCGTCAACGATTTTTGCCTCTCCTAGGCCGAAGTGCAGGCGGAGATCATTTTGCGAGAAGTAGCTTCCGCCGGAGCGGACCTCGTCGATTTGGATGAGCGGCGAGCCTGGTTTTGCATCGAGGGCGAGAGTGTTGGTGTGGGCAGTGACCTTGACGCGCGCGCCGATGCCGGTGCGGTTGCTTTTGACGCCGACGGTGCGGATTTTGATCCAACCGCGGTTTTTAACGGTGTCGCCGGTGGCCTTGTTGTGGATAAGCTGGGGTGGTGCGTTGACGCAGTTGACGACGACGTCGATGAGGCCGTCGTTGTCATAGTCGCCAAAGGCGCATCCACGTGCGGGGACTTCGTCGGTGATGCCGGGACCGGCGATGGCGGTAACCTCTTCAAACTGCCCCTGGCGCAGGTTGCGGTAGAGATATTTGTGCTCGGCGTAGGTGGCATCAACCTGTGTACCGTCAACCTCCGGGTAGACGTGGCCATTGGCGACGAAGATGTCGAGCCAGCCGTCGTTGTCCATGTCAAAAAAGCCGATGCCCCATCCGAGGAGTCGGGTGTTGATGCCGAGGCCGGAGAGGTAGGTGTGGTCCTCGAAGGTGCCGTCGCCGAGGTTCATGAAGAGTGAGTCGGTGTCTCCGGCGAAGTTGGTCTTTGCGATGTCGAGCAGGCCGTCGCGGTTGAAGTCGCCGATGGTGACGCCCATGCCGGCCTGGGGCTTGCCATCGGGCGAATAGGCGACGCCGACCTCGATGGCGACATCCTGGAAGGTGCCGTTTTTCTGGTTTTGATAGAAGGTGGCGGCTGTGGAGTCGTTGGCGACGAAGATGTCGGGCCAGCCGTCGTTGTCGAAGTCGCCGACGCCGCAACTGAGGGCGTAGGTTCCGATCGTCGACCACATGCCGGATTTTTCGCTGACGTCGGTGAAGGTGCCGTCGCCGTTGTTGTGGTAGAGGATGTTTTTTCCACCTTCAAGGCCCGGCGGCCCGCAGGCGACCTGTATGCCCTTGTAGGTGCAATTTGCATCTTCCGGCAGCGGGGCGGTCTTGATGTCAAAGTCGATATAGTTGCCGACGAAGAGGTCGAGGTGGCCGTCGCGGTCGTAATCGAGAAACGCTGAGCCGGAGTTCCAGCGCAGCTTCGATTGCTCCAGCCCTGCGGCCTTTGTGACGTCGGTGAAAGTGCCGTCGCCGTTGTTGCGGTAGAGGGCGTTCTGGCCCCAATAGGAGATGAAGAGGTCGTTCCAGCCGTCGTTGTTGTAGTCGCCCACGCAGCAGGACTGGCCCCAGCCGGTGCGTGTGATTCCGGATTTTTGGGTGACATCGGTGAAGGTGCCGTCACGGTTGTTTTTGAAGAGATGGCAGATGGGCTCTTCGCCTTTTGGAAAGCCCTCGAGCCGCCAGCCGTTGACGATGAAGATGTCGAGCCAGTCATCGTGGTCGTAGTCGAAGAAGGCAATTCCGCAGCCGGTGGTTTCAAGCAGGTATTTGTTGCGGTGTTCGCCGCCGAAGATGGTTTTTACGTTGAGGCCGGAGGACTTTGCAATGTCAGTGAGTTCAATGCCGAGTGGCGTGCCGGAGACGTTGTTCGGTGGGCCCTTGGGCGCGGGGCGGGCTTGCGCGGAGTAGGTTTCGCGGCTCATGCCGGCGGGCTTTTGCGGCGCTTGTTGTGCAAGGAGCGGACGGGCGAGGCGGAGAACCTCTTCAAAAGGGAGCACAAGCGCGGTGCGCGAGAGGGAGCGCAGAAGCGAGCGGCGGGTGAGATTGTTGAAAGTGGACTCAGGACTCAAGTGAGTAGGGCTCCGATGGGGCGATGCGCGCCTAAGGATGAGTATAAAAGGTGATGGGCAGCGGGCATCGTTGAGCTATTTTATTTTCGGTACAAGCGGTTTTACACCGGGATTTTGGCGAAGTAGCGCGTCGCCTCGGTGACGGAGATGGGGACATTGACCATGAAATCCTATTCAACAAAAAATCGGATTACATGATTCCCGGCGACCCGCGGGAATGCCGCAGGTTGCAGCCAGTGCTAGGATGAGTTCGACGCCATGTACAAACTGATTGCATTTTTTGTTCTCTCGTGCGGGCTTGCATTTGCCTCGCGGCGCTCGCTGGCGCGGCCCAGGGCCCATGGGTTTCCGCGGTTTTTTGCCTGGGAGCTGATGGCTGCGCTCTTCACGATGAACGCCGAGGTGTGGTTCCATGATCCGTTGGGATGGAACCAGTTGGTTTCGTGGACGCTTTTGTTCGGCGCACTGTTGCCACTGGTGATCGGCTCGCGGCGCTTGTTTGGGGATGGCGAGATTGTGCGGGCGCGCGCGGGGGATGAGGCGCTGTTTTCGTTTGAGAAGACATCGAAACTGGTGACGACGGGGATTTACCGTCACATCCGGCATCCGCTGTATGGCTCGGTGCTGATGGTGGCGTGGGGTATTTATTTCAAGCGCCCGGGGTGGGTTGGGTTGCTGATGATGGTGGCCGCGAGTGCGCTGCTGTATTGGACGGCGCATGCGGACGAGGCGGAGTGCATTGAGTTTTTTGGTGATGAGTACCGGCAATATATGAAACATAGCAGGATGTTTGTGCCGTATTTGTTTTAGAAACTTGTCGTAAAAGTGTATTGAGAGTTTGGCGGAACAGCAGAGAAACGTCCCTCCGGGGCATAAGCCAGCGTTTGTGTTGCATTTTGCCGGCAAGACTAGAGCCGTGCCCTTTCAAGACACCGACGCGAAACGAGCTTTTCAACAAGTTCCCAGTGGCAGGAAATGGAAGCCGGGGCCCAGGGCGGCCCGCAAAATACACCTTGACAATCCAATTAAATTCACTACCATATAGTTGTGGATGGATTGAGCACAGCGTTTGCGGCTTTGTCGGACCCGACGCGGCGGGCAATGATCAAGCGGCTGGCGCGCGGGCCGGTATCGGTGCATGAGTTGACGGAGCTTTTTCCGGTATCGCAACAAATGGTTTCAAAGCACATTGCCTTCCTCGTGCGGGCGCGGATTGTGATCAAGACGAAGCGCGGGCGGGAAAGCGTTTGCGCGCTGCGGCCGGAGGGCTTGAGGCTGGCGGCTGAGTGGGCGCTCAATTACAGGCGCTTTTGGGAAGAGAGTTTTGACAAGTTGGATGTGGTTTTACAGGAACTGAAAAAGGAGGAGGCCAGGGATGACAAGCGGAAACGGAAACGAAGTTGAACGGATGGTGATCAGCCGTGTTTTTGATGCGCCACGCGAGCTGGTGTGGAAGGCGTGGACGAGCCCGGAACATGTGATGCAGTGGTGGGGGCCGCATGGCTTTACCTCGCCGGTTTGCCGGATGGATTTTCGCGTGGGTGGAAAATTCCTGTGTTGCATGAGGACGCCGGATGGGCAGGAGTTCTGGACTGGCGGGGAGTACCACGAAATTGTGCCGCAGGAGAAGATTGTTTTCTCAATGTATTTTGCCGATGCGGAAGGCAAGCGTGTGGACCCGGCAACGATGGGGATTGCGCACGAGGTGATTGACGAGCTGCACGACATGGTGACGTTTGAGGATGCGGGGGCCGGCAGAACGAAGCTCACCTACTTTGGCAATGAGCCAATGGCAAGCGCGCGGGAGAGCGGCCAACTGGAGGGGATGAACCAGTCACTGGAGAAACTGGGCGAGGTGATTGCCTCGCTGGCAGGCGCGCGGTAGCAGGCTGGAGAAGCAGCGCGCCGCGCAATGCGAAAAATAGCCCGGGCCTCAGAGCGAGACCCGGGCTATTCCTGCTTACAAAGCAAGTGGAGCTAGGGTTGGAAGACGCCGGCTTTTTTGAAGTCGCCGCCCTTGTAGATGAAGATGGTTGAGGGGTCGAGGTATTTGTGCAGCGCGTCGAGGACCTGCTGCGGGGTTACGGCGCGGGCGGCTTCCTCGATTTTTGAATCCCAAGCCATGGTGCGTCCCCAGCGCTCGTCGCGTGCGAGCAGGCCGGCAAGCTGGCCTTCGTCGCTGCGGGCGAGGGTGCGTTCATCGAGCCAGGTTTTGCGCGCGGCATCAAGCTCCGGTTGCGCGATGCCGTTTTTGAGCAGGTTTGCCACCTCGTCGTTGAAGTCGGTTTCAACGTGCGGCATGTTCTGCGGCGCGGCGATGGCGTAGGCGTTGAGGAAGCTGGCGTCATCCTTGGTGAGGATGGCGAAACCGCCGCCGGCGCCGTAGCTGAGGCCGTCTTTGACGCGGATGCGCAGGAAGAGCCGCGAGTTGGGCGAGCCGCCGAGGACGGTACCGCCGAGGGTGAGTGCGGTGAAGTCTGGCGAATCATCGTTGATGTCAACGGCCGCGCCGGCAAGGAAGAGCGAGTTCTGCTTGTCAGGGGTTTCAATCTTCTGGTTGACGGCTGGGACCCTGGCATAGGGATGGTCGATGCGCGCGTAGTGTTTTGCGCTCTTCCAATCGCCGAATTGGTCGGAGATGAGTTTTTGAATTTCAGCGGGGTCGAACTGGCCGCTGACGACGATTTCACCCTCCGCGGGCGCGAAGAAGTCCTTATAGTAGGATTCGACTGCGGCGACGTTTGCGGCCTTCAACTCGGCGAGGTCTTCATCGAAGGTGTCAACGTAACGCACATCGCCCTTGGGGTATTGCGCGTAGAGGTGGCGTTGAAATTCGTTTTGCACCAGCGCCATGGGTTCGGACTTCTGGCTTTCGTCCTCGGCAATTTTTTGTTGTTGCACAAGGTCGAACTCGGATTTGGGGAACTCGGCTTCACGCAGGAGTTCGCGTACGAAACGGATGGAGCCGGGTAGATTTGCGGCGACGGTGCGAATCCTGGCGCTACCGGAACCAGCAGAGGCGCCCACGGAGATCTGGGCCTTGAGCTTGTCTGTCTCGTCCTGAATCTGCTGGCGGTTTTTGGTCTTTGTGGCGTGCATGAGGAGCGCGCCCATGAAGTCAGCGTCGGTTGATTTGCCGAAGAGCGATTTCTCGTCGCCGTAGCGGAAGTTCATCTGGAAGTAGACGACGCCGCCACGGGTTTTTTTGTTGAACAGGACGAGGTGCATGCCGTTGGGCAGGGTGAAGCGGGTGATGCGGCTCTCGATGTTCGCAGGGGTCGGGTCGAAGGACTCGCCCTGCTGGATGGCTTCGCCGGCCTTGAAGTCCTTGAAGCGGTCGGCATCATCGGGAGCGGCTGCGATGACGGCGCGGTCGGGAGTCTTTGTGGGGATGAACTCGCCAAGCGTGCGGTTGGAAGATTTGAAGTAGGCGTTGGCGACGCGGAGCACGTCGGCTGGCGTGACCTTTTTGAGGTCGTCGCGGTTGAGGAAGAAGAGGCGCCAGTCGCCGGCGGCGATGTTTTCGCCGAGTTCGAGGGCTATGCTTTGCGGCCGGGTCATGGAGAGGTCAATGTTTTTCAGGAGGCGTGCCTTGGCGCGGTCCACATCCTCCTGCGTGGGCGGATTGGCGGCCATATCCTCGACGGTTTTGAGGATGGCCTGCGAAGCTGCGTCAATGGATTGGTCAGGCTTGAGCTGGGCAAAGATTTCAGCAAAGCCGGGGTCGTGCATGCGGCGCGAATCCATTTCAACGCTGGCGGCGAGGTGTGTGTCAATGAGCGCCTTGTAGAGGCGGCCGGTGTCTTTTGCGCCGAGGATTTCCGTGAGCACCTGGATGGCTGCGGTGTCGGGATGCATTGCGGAGGGGATGTGGTAGACGTCGATGATGTCCTGCTCGTCGGCAACGCGGCGCAGCACAACCGAGCGCTCGCCTTCTTGCGTGGGCTCGACGGTGTAGGGGACGGGCAGCACGCGATCCGGCTTGGGCAGCTTGCCCATGGTCTCGGAGACAAGGGTGAGGGCCTTCATCACGTCAAAGTTCCCGGCGATGATGAGGTCGGCGTTATCCGGCTCGTAGTACTTGTGGTAGAAGGCGGCGAGGTTGTCGATGGGCACGCGCTCGACATCGCTGCGCGCGCCGATGACTGACTTGCCGTAGTTGTGGAAGTTGTAAGCCGCGGAGAGGACGCGCTCTTCAAGGACATTTTCCGGGCTGTTTTCGCCCATTTCCATCTCATTGCGGACGACGGGCATCTCCGTTTCGAGGTCTTTTTTGAGCATGGTCATATTGGCCATGCGGTCGGTTTCAAGCTCCATCGCCCATTTGAGGTTGGAGTCGGAGGCGTTGAAGGACTCGAAGTAGGTTGTGCGGTCGTAGTCGGTTGTGCCGTTGAAGAAGCCGGCGGCGTTGTTGGTGAGCTCCTTGAAAATTTCGCGTCCGTCCTTGGCGCTTTTGAAGAGCATGTGCTCGAGGAGGTGGGCCATGCCGGTTTCGCCGTAGCCCTCATTGCGCGAGCCGACCTTGTAGACGACATCGACGGTGATCTTGGGCTGCGATTGATCGGGAAAGAGCAGGACATGCAGGCCGTTGGGCAGGGCGTACTCGGTGATGCCCTCGACGGTTGTGACCTTGACGGCACCACCGGGCAGGGATTGGGCCGCGGTGAAGGTTGCAGCCAGAAGAATGGCGAGGAGCAGGGAGAATTTTTTGAGGTGCATGTAAATCCTTTCGCGCGTGCGAATCAATGATACAAAATTTGGCGGGTTGGAGTGCGTATGTGCTCTCTGTCAGCGGGGCGGGTTACTCACCGCGTTCAATGCGATTGGCGCGGGCGATGCAGTACATGGAGTAGATGAGGCAGAAAACCTGCAGGGCGATGAACGTCAGTTGCACAAGCCTGTGGCGATGAAGCTGGGGAAGCCGATTCAACAGGATGGGCACGGAGGACAACGAGGCACATCCAGCCGCCAGCAGGGTGGCTTTGCGCCTCATGCGGGCAGCCAGAGGATTTTTATACGAGGTGCATTGGCACATGACTGGAGGCTCCTGATTTGAGAGGTTGGGTGTTGCGCGGAAAGCGACGAGTGAAAACGCGGAGTCAGCGGCGAATGTGCATGCCGACGATGAAGGCCAGGTCAGCGAGCATGAAGAACACCAGCGGCCAGGAGATGAAGTTGGCGAAGTTGACGGTGTAGCCGTGGCCGCAGCGGCTCTGTATGAAGAGTGTGGGATCAGCGGGGTTGTAGTAGAAGAGGCCCCAGCGCCAAAATGCGTCGCCGTTGATTTCGGCCTGCGCGGGCGGGAAGAAACGATTGCGCGACCAGCCGTACAACATGCGAAGAATGGCAAATGCGAGAAGCGCGCCGAGGATCAGGTGGTGGGAGGTGCGTGAGATTGAATAGCGCAGCGGCACGGCAAGCGCCGAGGCGGCGAGGAGTGCCGCGCCGATCCACGCGCAAAGGACCATGAGATTCGCGGTGAGGAAGCCCATGGGCGAACGGTGGCGGGAGAAGTAACGGAGCAAAATGTAGACCATCAGACCGGCAAACATCATTCCCATGCCCAAACCGCCAAGGAAGTCGGCCTTATTGGCTTCAACGGCGGAGGAGAAAGCATCAAAGCCGAGATGAGTGGCGTACATCGAGAGAAGCCAGACCAGGGCGGCGAAGACCGGCGCGAGGAAGAGAAGCGTGACGAGCTTTTTAGAAAACACGAGGGGAGCGAGCAGCGGAACGGCGACGACACCATTCACGGGATTGCCAACGCGCGCTGGTTCGCCGATGGTGGATGCATGGATAATGGCTTCGCCGGCGACGCGGTGGGCACGGGCATAGGCGATGTGCACGGTGATGATTTCGGGAATGAGCGCGAGGGTGAAGCAAAGCCGTTCGGAAAAGTTGGTGAAGAAGAGCAGGGCGGCATAGAGGAAAAGCGCGAGCGCGAAACCGAGCCATACGCTGAGCAGATATCGGGCCGTGATGGCGCGGGCAGCGGAGGTGCCGCTGAACCCGGGTTCAACCGTGCGCGAGAAAAAGAAGAACTGGTTGATGCGGGAGGTCCAGGAATTCAAGAGGGCGATTGCGAAAAGTCCGGCGAGGCAGGCCCAGGCGTAGCCGGAGACGAGAAGAGTGGTGCTCATGCGCTTAGCTCCTGAGAGAGACGATTGAGTTCTTTTGTGATGGCGGTGGTGGAGAGGCCGTCTGCGCGGACCTGCGCGACAAGCTGGCGAAGTGAACGGCTGAAGGCTTTTGCGGATTCGGGCTGTTGCGCCGGCGCTGTGCGTTCAATGACAACCGCGCCGCGATGTCGCTTGAGCTCAAGCCAACCCTCGGCGGCAAGCAGACGGTAGGCCTCTGCCACTGTGTTGAAGTGAACGCCAAGTTCGAAGCCAAGCTCGCGGACCGTGGGCAGCGTGTCGCCGGGCTGAAGCGTGCCCTCAACCAACAGCGACCGCAGATTGTCCACAACCTGGCGGTAGACGGGGACGTTTGAGGCTGTGTCGATGACGAGTTGAGGTTCTCGTTTCATGGTGTTGTTTGTATGTATACAATGTACAAATATAAAATGTCAAGGGGTGTTGGGCAAAAATCTGTGGTGGGTGACCGGTTTGGCGATTATGCACTCAATGACAACCTGAATTTATTGAGGAGCTATCATTGGTATAGAGCCCATTTGCCGTTACCTATTGCAGGATGGGGATTTGAAGTAGCGTTTCCGTAGTTCTAACAATCGTAGAAGCGGAGCGTCGGAGACACTTGTTGGGATGGTCAGACCGACTAGTTATTAATGACAGACTCATTATTTCTCAGGCGGTGGTTCAAAGATATACATTTCCATGGCCTTCACGAGGCGGTTGTAGGGAACAGCCTTTTGCTTCTCCTCATTAGCGTCACGACCAGATAAACTTGCCATTGATTGCATCATCCCGAAGAGTGGCTTATTTGGTGCCTTTATATTCAGGTGATGCGCGATGGAACTGGCGAGGTAATGTGCCCCATCATGCGTGTTTATTTCGACCCCTTGGAGGCTCGAATATGGCTTGGGTAGTTCTGCGACCTTCATGCCGCCCACGCAGACGGGAATCACTTTTATTTTGCTCATCCAGGCTGCGCCAGCTTCGAAATTGATCCATGGCCTCGAGACTGAAGCAGGAGTCAACATCGATATGAGAACTTTTGCTCCGGACAATTCAGAGAATATTCTTCCCATCCAATCATCCCCGGCATAGATCGCATTTTCGTCCGAGGAGCGGAAAATCGAAACGGACGATCCAAATAGTTCCTCAATAAAATCGTGAACGCTTTCGGCCGCGAAGCTTTCTTCGTGGATGAAGCTCATGAATACGTCAGACATAGTTCATCTCTCTCTGTTCTGATATCGAAGCTCGTACATTTCCTTCGCTTCCGGGATATAGTCCCCGAATAGGATCCAGAGGAAGTCGGCTGCTTGCCAATTCCCAAGCTGGCAATGAGTGTCAATCTCCGTCGTGATCGCAAGGACGACAATTGCCATGATCCCGATCGCGTGACCGCGGAATTGTGGAAGGAAGCGGTCGTAAACCATTTGTTTTGCTTCGCCGCCCACATCATTTGCCACGAGCACTGGCCACGCATTCAAGAGGCCAGCGAAGCTCAAATGCGACTGAGCAGACAGGTCCCAGTATAGCCACTTATCCAGGTAACGCAGAAAGTCCCTGCTCTTCGTTTGCTCGTTCTTGAGCTCATATGGATGCTTCCAGAATGGAATCAACGCGGGATTCTTCACCTCTTTATCGGTGATCTTCATGTACTCGACCATTTTCGTGAGTTCATTTTCGATCACTTTGAAGTAGTCTTTCCACACTATATCTCCGGAAAAGGTCGTTTTATATAGATGCTGCATGTCACGGAGTTCACGATAGCCGGCGCGTTGATACGCCTTCGCCCGCGGAACTAGCTCATCGAGCATATAGACAATCGTGCACAGAATATCGACCAGTTGACGGCTCACCGTCGGGACGACGAGGACAAATTTTGGGTCACGCTTCGCATCTTCGGGTGTATCTGCGACTAGATGCCGCATCGCCCGATACGAATTATTTGCAAAATTGAGAAATACCCGCAGGAGTGAGAAACACTCCCCCATAGTACGGTGTCCGCGTCGGAAGGACTCCTCAGCTTTGCGCTCAATATCTCGGTTCACATTGAAAATGAATCCATCGAGCTTGTTATTGACAATGCCAAAATCGAATCCTCTAAGGGGTTTTAGCGGGATCTGATCCGGTCTTTTCTTTAATCGCGCCATATTCTCACACCCATGAACAAAAGGGATCCTAAAGCTAATTAATCCAGAATACCTTACAACAAAAGGTACTCGAAAGTTAGCAAATATCCAACGATCATGGAACTCATGATGGTCAATTGTTGCTAACAGCCCAACTCACTCCTCGTCATTCTTCCCCGCTTCTTTTCATCCCAAAAAATCAAAATGGCAGATTCGGCAGGATGACGAACTCGATCCATTTTTCAAAGAACGGGTCCTCAAAAACAACCACGGTCGAGTTGGGGGTTTGCTCGTCGCGGAGGAGGCTAGTGTCCATCATGGCGTGGATGGATTTGCGGATGGTGGCCGGCGCCTTGCCGACAATCGCCATGCCGCGCGCGGATTGCAGGTTGCGGCCCTGGAGCCGAATGACGGCAATCAGCGTGCGCTGCTGGATGCTGGTGAGGCGGTTCCAAAGCATCGTGTAGATGGGGTCCTGCTGCAGGACGAGGCGGCGCAGGGTGTGGGCGACGATTTCGGGGGTGAGCGTGGCGCGGCGCGTGCCGGAGTTGCGCAGCGAAGCCCAGCATCCGTGGGCGAGCATTTGAATGTTGTAGGGCACGTCGTGGGCGAGGTCCATAAGAAGCGTGATGGCCTCGTCTTTTGCCGTGAAACCGCTCGCCTTGAAGCGCTCCTTGATGAACCGGTGAAAATCATCGCGCGGCACCGGGCCGATGAAGCGTACGCCGCCGAGGCGGTAGAAGGGGCGGGCGGCGTCGGTGGTCATGGCGGTGAGCATGTGGGTTTTGGAGCCGGCGAAGACGTAGCCGGCGCGCTTGTGGGTCTGGATGGCGGCGCGGATCTGTCCTTCGGCAGTTTGCCCGCCGAGCTCGATGATTTTTTGGAACTCGTCAATGATGAGGCCGACGGGGCGTCGCTCGGGCTGGGCCTGGGCGAGACGCTCGAAGCTGTTGAGCGCCTCGACAAGGAGGTGGGTGTGGTCGTGGCGTTTGATGTCAACGCCGAGGCGCGCGGACCAGGTGTTTTCCAGCGGGTTGTACTCAAGCTCGGGACGGATGCGGGAGAAGAATTGCGCGATGAGCGAGCCGGCCTTTTTGGCCTCGCCGGTGAGCTGTTGGGCGGCCAGGGCGATGATGGCGCCGACGATGAGATCAATGGAGGGGTAGCCCTCGGCATCAATGCGGAGAATGATGGCGGATTTTTGGTTGAGATGATCGACGGCGGTTTTGAGGATGGAGGATTTTCCGTAGCGCCGCGGCCCGATGAGGAAGAGCTTGCCGCCGTCGCGGATGGTGCGGACGACCTCGGCAACTTCATCCTGGCGGTCGACGATTTCGTCGATGCCGAGCTCGCGTCCGTACTCGAAGGGGGCTTTGCGGTCGGGGTCGGGGGCATCGGCGGCGTTGAGGTCGAGCGTGAGGATCGGGCCCTTGTTCATACCAAAGAGTATGACAGAAAATAGAGTGATACTAAATAGTATGATACTAATTAGTTTCATTTGATTGGGTGACTCGGTTCGTTCCGGGACAAAATCAAGTTGGGAAATGCAGACGAAAAAGCCCCGCATCCAGCGGGGCCTTGCGATGGGAATGTGCGCGCTGGGCTTAGCCGGTCAGGCGCTCGATGAGGGCGTCGAAGTCCTCGAGGCGGGCGTATTCGATGATGACGCGGCCGCGGCCGTTTTTGTCTTCGATGTGGACCTTGAGGCCGAGGGTGCGCTGGAGCTGCTCCTCGGCTTCGCGGACGTTGGGGTCGCGTGGCGGCTCCGGCTTGGCCTGCTTCTTGGCGGCCTTCTCGGGATTGATCAACTGCTGGACGTAGTTTTCGGTTTGGCGGACGGAAAGGCTTTGTGATTCGATGCGCTGGGCGGCATTTTCAATCTCTTCAACGCTGGGCAAGGCGAGGAGGGCGCGGGCATGGCCGAAGGTCAGTGTGCCGGATTCGACTTTGGATTGGACTGCGGCGGGAAGCTTGAGGAGGCGGAGGAAGTTGGCGACGG
Organism: Acidobacteriota bacterium; assembly: GCA_021781075.1. Lineage (GTDB taxonomy): Bacteria > Acidobacteriota > Terriglobia > Terriglobales > Acidobacteriaceae > CAIMNN01. The sequence continues at coordinate 13,138 of JAJXXN010000045.1, forward strand.
TGGCGCGGTCTTTTCCTGTGCGCTGGGCCATCTGCTCCTGGGTCATGTGGAACTCGCGGGAGAGCCTCTCGAAGGCGCGGGCCTGCTCCATGGGATTGAGGTCGGCGCGCTGGAGGTTTTCGACGATGGTGATTTCCATGGCCTGTTCGTCGGAGACCTGGCGGAGGATGGCTGGGACGGTCTGCTTGCCTGCGCGCTGTGAGGCGAGCCAGCGCCGCTCGCCGGCGATGAGTTGATAACGCCCGCTGGCGAGGCGACGGACGAGGATGGGCTGGACTACTCCGTTGGCCTTGATGCTGGCCGCAAGTTCGTCGAGTTTGTCGTCAGCGAAGCTGGTACGGGTTTGGAAGGGATTGCGGTCAATTTCGGCGACTGGGATCTCACGGGGTTTTCCGGTTTCAGAGTCGGTGGCTGCGGGGGTGGTGGAGTTGGCGCGCGGAAGGAGTGAATCGAGCCCTTTGCCGAGAGCGCGGCGTTTTTGGTCGATGGTGGCAGCGGTCATGGTAAAACCTCGTCAATCAAAAGATCTTTGCCTCCTGCCGGACAAGCGTGTTCAGGAGCGCAATAAAGCAGCAAAACCGGGGGCTAAGCGTAGGGCCAGAAGTGTACTTTTTGCTCGCCGGTCTGCTTCATCGCCTGCTTGCGGGCGGCGGCGCGGGGGGCTTTGAGCTTGTTGCGTTCAAGGAACTCAGTGGCCAGTTCAAAGTAGGCCTCGGTTCCGCGGGAACGTGGGTCGTAGAGTGCGACGGGCTTGCCGTGGCTTGGCGCCTCGGCGAGTCGGACATTGCGCGGGATGACGGTTTTGAAGAGCCGTTCGCGGAAGTACTCGCGGAGAGTTTCAGTGACCTGCTGCGCGAGGTTGGTGCGTTCGTCGTACATGGTGAGGAGTACGCCGTGGATGGTGAGTTCGGGATTGACGCTTGCGCGTACG
>JAJXXN010000045.1:14078-18272 GCA_021781075.1 Acidobacteriota bacterium
GAAGTACTCGGCATGCATGGGGACGATGAGGGTGTCTGCGGCGCCGAGGGCGTTGAGGGTGAGGAGGTCGAGAGCCGGTGGGCAATCGAGGAGGATTAGTTCATATTGGTCGCGGATGGCGGCGAGGGCGTGGCGGAGCTTTAGGGCTCTATCTTCGGCGGAGGCGAGCTCGATGTTAGCGCCGGTTAGGTTTTTGGAGCCGGGCAGAAGGAAGAGTTGGTCGATTTCGGTGGGCAGAATGGTCTGCTCGGCTGGGGCGTCGCCCATGAGGACATCGTAGATGGAGTGTCGATTGTCGTCGCGCTGGACGCCGAGACCGGAGGAAGCGTTTGCCTGGGGGTCGCAGTCGACGAGCAGGATGCGGAGGCCGTCAATGGCGAGACAAGCGGCGAGGTTGATGGCGGTGGTGGTTTTACCCACGCCGCCTTTTTGGTTGACGATGCCGATGATTTTTCCCATTTGTTATTGAACCTGTCGGAAACCAGAGTACCGCGAATGGAGGAAGCGGGTGTGGAGGGGTGGGCTGTGGAGAAAGGTTGGAAGCTGTGGAAAGCGGTTTTTGGAGAAGGTGGGCAATGGAGTGGAAAGGCTTACAGGGATGGGGTTTGCGCGGAGGTGTTGGTTGAACATTGTGGTGGGTCGCAAATGGGTCAATCGGTGGAAAACTTTAATTGGCAAGGGGTTGAGATTGTCGGGAAATTATCACTTTGGGGTGGATGTTCCACGTGGAACAACTGCTGGGGTTGTGAGTCAATTTGGGACTGACGGGGAAATTTAAAGTGTGGGGGGCTGATTATTGTTCCACGTGGAACATGGGCGGTTAGCGACTGACCGCGGTTAGAGGCGCTGCCCGATCAGGATGATTCTCGAATCGGAAGCGTACAAGGCAACGGGCTTCTGCCATTGGAAATCAGATCCGGCGGCAGATTGATGCGCTGCCATTTCCCTGGTGGTGGTCATCAAGGTCAGCCAGCCATGGTCTTTGATCAGACGAGAGGCGGCCTTGACTGCATTGGTCATTTTGTCGACGGCGCGAAGGGTGACGCAATCAAACTCTGCGCGCAAAAGCTCTGCGCGCGCGGAGTGAACTTTGCAGTTGAATTGAAGGCTGCGAACAGTCTCTGCGAGGAAGGCGGCCTTCTTGATCTGTGATTCTGCGAGTGTTATATGGATTTGCGGGTGGAGGATGGCGATGGGGATTCCAGGAAACCCTCCGCCAGAGCCGAAGTCGAGCAGGGTGGTCAAACCGGCTGGCAAGGCGTGGGCACACGCGATGGATTCGAGGATGTGACGGCGGAGAATTTCATCCTCATCGCGGACGGCGGAGAGGTTGGTTTTTTCATTCCACTTGAGGAAGAGCCCAAGGTAGTGGTCGAAGAGTTCGGATTGCCGCTCTGTCAATGGTGGAAGGTTGGCCTCGTCCAAGAGTGCGGCGAGTTTTATCGCGCAACTCACGCTGAAACCGACTCCTCAATGCTGCGCGGCTCCCAGCAGGATGCGGCCTGAACAAAGGCGGCAAAAATGGCGCGGGATGAGGCCGAGTGGGCATAAGTACGCTCGGGATGCCATTGAACGCCAAGGACGAAATGCTCTGTGGAATTCAACTCGACGGCCTCGATGATTCCATCTTCAGTGGAATGGGCCGCGACGCGTAGATTATCCCCAGTCTGTTTGATGGCCTGATGATGGCTTGAATTAACCATCAACCGCTGGCCTGATATTTCTTTCAATGGCAGCAGGCCTGCCAAGCGCGTGCCAGCGACAAGATTCACCTGGTGTGCCTCGAGCACCTGGGCGCCAGGTCGATGATTGACCGGAGATTCGATGTGCTGAATCAGGGTTCCGTTGAGCCAGACATTCAGCATTTGCAGGCCAGCGCAAATGCCGAGGATGGGCTTGCGCAGGTTGAAAGCGTCCTGCAAAAGCAGTTCATCGACGGCGGCACGGGCTGGGTCGGTTGGGCCGCAATCCGGTTTACGTTCTTCACCATAGCGTTCGGGGTCGATATCGTATTTGCAGCCAGGAAGAAGGACTCCCTGCACGGAAGCGAGTACGCGCGCGACGCGATCCTGGCGTTCATGAAGCGGCAGCAGGATGGGGGTGGCACCGGCAGATTTGATTGAGGAGATGTAGGCCCCGATGGAACGCTGGTTGTAATCGGGATCGAGACTGGTGGGCTCGGGGATTGCGATATGGACACACATGCTTGGACAGTGTAACGCCGACGGGTGGGTTGTGGCAGGCGGGTGTTTACTAATTAGGTAACATCTGCCGCACCGCGTCGCGCACCTTGCCGTTGAGCTCTTCGAGTTGGTGGAGCGTGTAGCCCTCGGTGTGGATGGGCTTGCCTACGCGCAGAACAATGGGACGGGGATAGAAGTGGCGCGAGTGCATGGGTAGCAGGTCGTGCAATCCATCGAGCGCGATGGGGATGATTGGAACCTTGGCACGAATGGCGAGATAAACGGCTCCGGGAAGGAAATTCTGGAGATTACCGTCTGGGGTGCGTCCACCCTCAGGGAAGACAAAAAGGTTCATGCCATGGCGGAGTGCCTTGAGGCCAATACCCAGGCTGGACAGCGTTGCATGGGTGTTTTCAGTGTTGATTGGGATTTGGCCGGAACGGTTTAAGTACCATCCTATGAATGGAATAGACCATAGTTGCTGGCGCGCCAGAATGCGGAACTGAAAGGGCAACGAGGAGAAAATGACGGGGGTATCCATATAGGATGCGTGGTTTGAAACATAAACGGCGTGTGAGGAAAGGTTGAGATTTTCCGCGCCTTGAATGGAGAGCTTTGCACCGGAAAAACGAACCAGCCACCAGGCCCATTGCTGGGCGATGCGGTGCTGGATGCGCCCGCTTTTTTCAAAGAGCGAAACGATGAGCGCGCAGGATCCATAAAAGGAAGTGGCGAGAACCAGCAGTGGAATGGAAAGGCAATTGGTGCGCCAACGATAGAGGGCTGGGAGGGGCGTTGGCCGCTTCCAGTTGTGCGAGCTCATTGTGATTTCTCCGCCTCCGTGGCCAGTTGCATGACCTTGGCCCGTGCCTCGCCAACGAGGTAGACGGAGCCGGCAATCACAACTCTTCCCCTTTGAGCATACAGGCCAGCCTGGGCGATGGCTTCGTCAATCGAGGCGGAGATTTGCGCAGTGGTTCCGGTGAGGTCTGCCGCGGCAAGGAGGTCGGCGTTGTTGGTGGCGCGCGGGGAGTGAATGGGCGCGAAGAAGATTTTATCGAAGAGCGGGAAGAGGATTTTTCCAATCTCATCGACGGGCTTGTCTTTAAGACAGGAAAAGATAAGGGCTGCTGGTTTGCGCTGATTGCTCAAACCCGCACGGAGCGCCCAGGCCCCGGCGGGATTGTGGGCCACGTCGAGAATCCATTCAGTGCCGGCGCTGGTGATGAATTTTTCCAGCCGCCCGGGCCAGGTGGTGCGTTTGATGCCGCGGGCGATGGAGTCAGCGGAGATATGGAGAGAGAATTGTTCCTTCAGCTCGACGGCGGCGGCGATGGCGAGGGCGCGGTTGCGGAGCTGGTGTTGGCCGGTGAGCGGGGAGTCGATGCGTACGGGCTGGTTCCAAATTTCAATTGTGTAGGCTGCGGCCGGGTCGGTGTGGATGGGAGGAAAATAGGGCACGGCGCTTACGCCACGGACATTGAGCGCGGTGGCAACCTCACCGATGGCCTGGTTTGCCGCGGGTAGCTGGGGCAGGGTAATGAGTGTGCCGTTTTCGCGGAGGATGCCTGCTTTTTCGCGCGCGATTTTGTCGATTGAGTCGCCAAGCCACTCCATGTGGTCGAAGGAAATGTCGGTGATGATGGAGAGGATGGGGTCCACAACATTGGTTGCATCGAGGCGTCCGCCGAGGCCGACTTCGAGAACCGCGACTTCAACCTGTTGCTCGGCGAAGTGGAGAAAGGCAAGCGCGGTGAGCGACTCAAAGAAGCTGGGAAGCTGCCCGAGTTTTCCCGTTGCGATTAGCCGGTCGGCGGCTTCACGCATGGTGAAGAAGAGCCGGCCAAAATCGGAGTCGGGGATGAGCAGGTGGCCAGCGCGGATGCGCTCGTTGATGTGTTCGAGATGGGGTGATGTGTAGAGGCCGGCGCGAAGCCCGGACTCCGTGAGGATTGAGGCGAGCGTGGCGGCCGTGGAGCCTTTGCCGTTTGTGCCGGCGATGAGGATGGAT